>JBAXJV010000135.1:0-7456 GCA_037137675.1 bacterium
GGTCGGCGGTGACGGCGGCAGCATCGGTCGGGCGCCTGCTCTACACCTTGCCGGGCGATCTGGCGGCCGGTGAATATACGCTGCGCTTCGGCGCCTCGGGACTCTCCGTAACCGGCGCCGTGTTCACCGTTACGAATGTTCAAAAGGCGGTAAAGCCCTGGACGATACTGATCTATTTCGACGCCGATAATAATCTGGAAGCCAGCCAGATGCTGGATTTCCTTGATATAGCCAAGGTCGGCAGCACGTCAAACATCAACGTGCTGGTGCAAATGGACAGAACGCCCGCCTACTACATTGGTTATGACAACTGGTATGGCGCAAAGCGCTTTTACATGACCAACGGCATTACGCCGGTGATTGCCTGCGCGCTACAGGATTTGGGCGAAGTCTCGATGGCGCGACCGGGCACACTGACCGATTTTATCAACTGGGGCGTCGAAAACTATCCGGCGAGCCGCTACCTTCTGGTAATGGCGGATCACGGCAACGGTTGGCCAGGCGCCTTGTGGGAGGACACGCCGAATGCGTTGTACAACGTTCCCCAGCCCATGACCATGTTCCAGCAGGTTCTCTCCAATGCCGTCGCGCCGATGACCATCGTGGGGTACGATTGCTGCAACATGGCGGCCATTGAAGCGGCGTACCAGCTTCGTAACTCCGGGGCTGGGATCTATATCGGCTCGCAGTATATGGAAACGAAGGGCTGGGCGTATGCGGAGATTCTTCAGGAATTGGAGAAAACCGGCGGCCAGATGGATACGCGGGCGCTGGCGTCGCGCATTTGCGATCTGTCTGTTTCCATCTATCGGCCCCAGGATGCTGCCACGCAAACGGCGGTTGACCTGGGCAAAATGCAATCCCTGGCGGAAGCCCTGACCGGTTTCACCTCCATGATGATCACAAACACCGAAGACCGGACGCGGATCAGGGAAAAAGCCGACGGCGTGGCCTCCAATTATTACAAGGCCATCGTTCATCATGCCGCCAACCAGCAGACGGAACGCCTGACTACCGGCCTCAACATTAATTTTCCGAATAGCGAGGAACATAACATCGGCGGAAACTATGTGTCAGCAGTGTTGGATTTCAAGGCGGATGCAAACTGGCTGGCCTTTCTGCAGGCGTACAGTAATTCGCTGGCAGTTACCTGGATCGGCGATGCGCGCAGCCGCATGGGAGAAGGCGACGATCTTGATTTGATGCGTTTTGTCAACGCCATCCGTCCGCCGGACGATACCTTGTGGGCCTCTTTTTCCCTTACCGGGCGGGGAAATCTCATCGGTGTGCCGAACAACGAAAACCTGCAGTTCCACAGGGGTGAAACCATCCAGATTGTTGGTCAAGGCGAGCCAGCGGAACAAGGTGGCATGAACCCGCGTCCGGCAACACATTTTGTGCGCTGGTGGGCGAGCGATGGCGTAACGTTCTCCAACGAACTGACCGAGGCCACCAACTGGGTCACATTTGCCGGGAATGCCGTCATTATCGCCTATTTCAGCGACAACCAGAGCGAGTATAAGGTGACTTACTCGCCGGTCGGCGGCGGTACGCTCAACGGGCAACGGGACGCCTTCGAACTCATGGTTCATCACGGCAGCAATGCCCCGGCCGTTTCCGCCGTGGCGGATGCCGGTTGCTCGTTCTCCGGATGGGGCGGCGATGTCAATGAGCACGCGAATCCGCTCGTGATATCCAATGTGATTTCCGATCTCTCGATTCTGGGCCTGTTCTGGGAGGTGCCGGAGGCGTGGAGCAACAACACCGACACCAGTTGGTGGCACGCGGGCGTGACTAACTTCACGCTGAATACGCCGCAGCAACTGGCGGGCCTCGCACAAATTGTGAACCAGGGGACGGACACGTTCAGCGGAAAAACAGTCATGCTGGGAACCAATCTTGATCTTGCGGGCAAGGCATGGACGCCCATCGGGAGCTCCGGACATCCGTATTCCGGCTCGGCAAATGGAGCGGGCTTTGCGATTAACGGCCTGACCATCCAGAAAACCGCCGCCGATGATCATCAGGGCCTGTTCGGCCTGGTGCACAGCACCGGCTCCATCGCGATCGAGAACCTCTACCTCACGAATACAGATATCGTGGCCGGCGGCTTTGTCGGCGGCCTCGCCGGACAGGTTGAGAGCGTCGAAGGCTCCATCCTGGTGCGGAATTGCTCGAATGCCGGAAGCGTATGGGGATATGGCAGCCTGGTCGGCGGCCTAGTCGGCGAACTGACGACGGGCGCGGATGTCGGAGCGGTGACTGTTTCCAACTGCCTGAACAGTGCCCGTGTCAATGGCGCCTCGGATGCCGGCGGCGTGGCCGGGCGCGTGCTGGCGCAGGGTGATGCGATAATTGCGAATTGCTCGAATGAAGGTGCGCTGACCGCCGGGGGAATTGAAATCGGAGGCGTTGTGGGCGCGGTGTTATCCACAAAATTGTCCGTAACCATGGACAGGTGCCTCAACGCCGGTCCGGTTACCGCCGCCGCCGATTACGTGGGCGGCATTGTCGGCCAAACACAAGGGGGTGATGTTATCGTCAACGGCTGCCAGAACAGCGGGAATATCGTGGTCACAGGTGCCGGGCATCAGTATGCCGGCGGCGTGGCGGGACTGACCTCAGCATCAATGCCCACATTCGTCAACTGCATCAACGGAGGCGATGTGCATGGCCAGAATTATGTCGGCGGCGTAGCCGGGATGGTACCAGTTTCCATAAAAAATTGCTCAAACGAAGGGCTTGTGGAGGGCGCGGACCGGGTCGGTGGAGTGGCCGGGGCGGTTCAGGGCTCCGGGGGGGTGGCAAGCGTGGATAACTGCATGAACTCCGGACAAGTCACCGGCTCTGGGCGCGTAGGTGGAATTGCAGGCCAGATCGCCTGTGATAACGCCTCGGCTGCCAGCGGTGATTACTTCCTGAAGACAGACAGCGTCAACACGGGGCTTTCGTACGCCGGGGAGATGGTCCCGTCCACCAATCTGCCAGATTGCGCAACTTTTGCCAGCCTGACTGGAGTTCTTTCCACCAACGGATATGGTAACAAGACGATTCTCGTCAACGCACTGAACGCCTGGGTTGGCGAAAATTCCGGCAGCTACTATTGGCGCACCAACAGAAACGCAACGCTGGTTTATCCGTATCCGGACCCATCGCTGACTGAAGCCGTCGTGACCTTCAGCGCAAACGGGGGAATCTTTACTGGTGGATTCAATTCGTCCAACAAAGTCTACACACTCAGACAGCCCTATGGCTCACTCGCGGATAAGCCGAGTAAAACGAACCGTGCGTTCGTCGGCTGGTGGTATACCCCGGAGCCGGGCGTTGATTCCGCAAAGCTGGTGGTGGATATGACCGCCGTACCGTCCGTCACCGAGGTGGACGCCTGGTGGTCAACTACCATCTTTGCGCAAACGCCCTTTCCTGCTGCCGTCGAAAGAATGGCGGAATATTATCCCGCGGTTGCTACTATGACGGAAGCGCAGATCAATGCGCTGGCAAACAGCCTGGCAGCCAACGGACGGGATAAGGTCTGGGAACTTATCTTTCTCGGTTTGGCCCCGACCAATCCCGCAGCCGATCCCGGCGCAGTGTTTATTTATCTGACGGTTTCTCCTGTTACGATCCACACTGTTCCTGAAAAACCGATCAAAACAATTCCGGCATACATTGTTCAGGGGAAGGAGCTTATAACCGATTCCTCCTGGACAAATATCGGACAGCCCGGCGACTCCATTCCCGATCAGTATCGCTTCTTCCGCGTGATTGAAGGGTCCGGAAAATAAGCAATGGCGGGGTGGGACAGCCCTGAAAGCCGCAGCATTCTGTCTTCCAGGCAAGCCGTTACATTTTTTCCAGCCGTGCCCGTGTTTGTCCGGGTGTTCTTTGCAGGAGCAGGCGCCACTGATCCGGCTCCCGCCGGGCATCCAGTATTGTCAGGCCGTCTGCTCTGAAGCTGGCGTTAGCCGCAGCTCTTACCTTCAGGTAGAACGTATTCAGCAGGCCTGCTGCGCCGGTGGCGGCCGGTTTGCTGAAGTCCAGCGCCACCCCGGTGGCGTCGCCGGCGAGCTTAGTCCAGCGATGGTAGACCAGTTGCGAAAAACCGGAGGCTGTGTCCGGCGCCAGCATGCGGTCAAAACGGGAGTCGTACGGTTTGAGAAATTTCACCCAGCCTTCGACTACTCCGGAGTTGCGCGCAGGGTCGGCATGCAACAGGTTGGGCCAGTGCATCCCGCAGACCGGGCCGGGAATTTCGCCGTCGGGTGTTACGCCGGTCACGTTCCAGCGGGCAAGATCGTTTCCGCGGTCTACGGTCAGCACGCCATCCTCAATGCCAAAGCAGGCGTCTTCGGTTTCCCGCTTCCGGAAGATTTTGCCATAAGGCGTAGAGATAAAGCGGATGCCATACTCCGCGAGGATGCCAGCCAGCCCGCTGCCGAAGCTGTGCAGAAAAGCGGCGGGCACGAAGGCCGATGGGAATACCCCCAGACCGTTCTGATCAAGCAGGCGGCGAAAAAAATCCAGATGTGCGCGCAGCTCTGCCGGTGGGCGCATTTGCCCGTTCTGGTCATGCCACTCGGCGCGGCTGAGCCGGCCACCGGACCAGAATTCGTGACCTACTCCGTGCAGCGCCAATTCGACATGCGCCGCGCCCTCGCGCAGGCAGGCTGAGGCTTGATCAAGCCATGGGCCTACGCGCCGGCTGTTGTCCCAGCGCTCGCCCAGCCAGGTGCTTGAAGGCAATGCGCGCAGTATATTCGCCCGGTCCCATTCGCATAGCACCATGGCCGCCTGCGGTCGCATGCCCAGGCGCCGGCCAAGCTCGATGATGGCCGCATAGTCGGAGATAACGTGGTCACGGACGCAGCCGGAGCGGAATGGTTCGTTACGGGCACTGCCGTCCTCGCCGCTCCACCAGCCCGCGTCGTCAATCACGACTTGAATCGCCATCGGCACGCAGGCATGCATGCTTTCACCGGGCTCGAGCACGGGCGGTCCTTTCTGCGCTCCGGTCATAAGCGCGCCTGACCCCTGTTCAATCCGGTGAGCAGAGCAGGGAAGGTCAAGCCCGGCGTTAGCGCCAGTGGCGCAAGTAAAAACACGGAAAGCCGGTGCGAGTGCTTGTGCTTTTGGAATCCGGATTTTGCCATTTTGCCGCCTTTTCAGCCGCTGTTTGAATCATTCTACACTGCACATGAAAGATGCCGTCTGCACTGTGAAGCTGCAAGAGAAAAACGCCGGTACTTTTGAGGAATTGCGCGGTGCAATCATTCAGGCGTGCGGCTGATTTGCAGCGCGGCAAAGTGCTTTTCCTGAATGTGATGGACGACAGACCGGCAATGCGTGTAAACAGGGGCGAGTCCGGGAGCAATCATGAAATTCGATAAATTGAGGATGGCGTATGCCGGCCGCATGGCGCGGGCGGATGGGCTTCGCAGTGGAAAAACCAAGTTTGTTCCAAAGGATCAAACGGTAGCGCTGCTGCACGCGATCATCAGAAGTGGGGACCGTGTCTGCCTGGAAGGCGACAACCAGAAGCAGGCCGATTTTCTTGCGCGCGAGTTGTTGAAGGTTGATCCACGACGGATTAATGGATTGCACATGGTGCAATCTTCGATCACCCTTCCAGAGCACATTGAGCTTTTTCGCCGTGGCATCGCCAGGCGGCTGGACTTCGCTTTTTCGGGGCCGCAGGCGAAAGCTTTATACGAAGTAGTGGCGTCGCGTCAGGCTCAGGTTGGCGCCATTCACACCTATCTGGAGTTGTACGGACGCTACTTTCTGGACTTGTACCCGCAGGTGAGCCTGATTGCTGCCGACGCCTGCGATGCGCGCGGGAATCTTTTCACCGGCTTCAACACTGAAGACACGCCCACTATCTGTGAAGCCACGCGTTGTAAGCACGGCATTGTGGTTGCGCAGGTCAAGCGCCGTATGGCCAGGCTGCCGCGTGTTGACATTCCCTCGGATCAGGTTGATTTCATTGTTGTTACGGGGGAGGACTACTTCATCGAGCCATTGTTCACTCGTGATCCTGCCGCCATAACGGACACGCAAATCCTGATGGCTATGATGACGATCAAGGGGATTTACGCCGAGTATCAGGTTCAGGCGATGAACCACGGGCTGGGTTATGCCACGGCCGCCATTGAGCTTCTGCTGCCCACTTACGGGCGCGAATTGGGGCTGCGCGGAAAATGCTGCACGCACTGGATCTTGAATCCGCACCCCACCTTGATCCCGGCCATCGAAAAAGGCTTTGTGCGGCAGATCTACTCCTTTGGCGGAGAACCCGGCATGCAGGAGTATGTGAAGGCCCGCAGTGATATCTTTGCCTGCGGCCCGGATGGCGCGCCCCGCAGCAATCGCTGCAATGCCCACATTGCGGGGCTTTATGCGATTGACTTGTTTTGTGGAGCTACTTTGCAAATTGACCGTTTTGGTAACAGTTCGACGGCTATTAAGGGGATGATTGCCGGATTTGGCGGGGCGCCGAACCTCGGCGGCACGCCGCCGGGGCGGCGACACATGAGCGCGGCATTCAAAAAAGCGGGGCTTGCCTGTGAAAATGTCTTTCACGGACGCAAGCTCGTTGTGCAGATTACGCCCACGGTCAGCGAGCGGAAAAAAATCCCCGTGTTCGTGGATGAATTGGATGCCAGCGCGCTGGCCCGCGAAGGGCTGTTCGAAGTTCCGCCGGTCATGATTACCGGCGATCAAGTCACGCATATTGTGACCGAGCAAGGCGTCGCGTATCTGCACGCCTGCCCGGATCTGGCGACGCGCATGCAAGCCGTTGCTGCCGTGGCGGGTGACACGCCGCTTGGCCGGAGCGTCAATCCGGCGACGGCGGCAAAGCTGCGGCGTCACGGACTGCTGCGCACGGCAGGGGACTTGGGCATTGACCCGCGGCGCGCGAACCGCTCCATGCTGGCAGCGCAATCCCTGGACGATATTGTGCGAATCTCGGGCGGACTCTACCGTATTCCAGCTTCGTTGCGGAGATAAGCCGCACATCGGGTGGTGTTTTGAGTGTTGACGCAACAGCGGATGCGATGCTAATTTTTCCAGATTGAGTGGCAACGACGAAGCGGCGGAATTCCGCAATCCGGCTGTTGCCTTGCGTGTGATTTTATTGAGTAATTCGTTGCGGTCAGAGACCGCGCGGGAGATGCACGATGAGCGATGAAATGGTCAGCCCCGTGGATCCGGCTCCGCCCAAAATGGTGTTGCGCACATCCGGGCTGCTGCCGTTGACGCCGGGCGCCGATCCCAACAAGCGCAAAACAGCACGCGTGGATCTGGCCGCCGCACAAACCGCCGCCGCGGCCACCGTCGTGAAATCGGCCACTACGCGCATCACGCTGCCGACCATGCCGGCCTCGACACCGCAAGGTTTTGTGCCTAAAACCATTCGTCTTACCAGGCCCGGGGTACGCCCCACCGTGCCGGGTTC
>JBAXJV010000136.1:0-7431 GCA_037137675.1 bacterium
GCCTCCTCGTCAGCCTCAGCGGCTCACCGGGACGGTTCGCCCTACCCATGTCTGGTTCTCAAGAACCACTTGATCGTACGCGAGGTAGGGCGAGGCGTCTCGCCGAGCCGTCTTGGCGGCTCAAAAGTGGATGTTCGGTAGAATCAGCGCCGCTTAGCCGCACATTTATGATTTAAAGCTGCGCATGCTTGCTATGGGCAGGCGGGTGTTTTATAATCACAAATCTTTTGCAAGCCAGTGGCAGTCATATCAGCAGGGGGAGTCAATGCGCAAGTCGTTTCCAGTATGCCAGGCCGGACCCTGCGGCGCTGCTGCAGGTGGGTTTGACGCCAGTATCAATGTCTTTCCGGGGGTGCCAGTCCTGTGATGAGCAGCGTGGCGTCGCCATCTAACAGCGAAGCGCTGAGTTGCAAAGATGCGACCATGCGCTACCGTCAGCTTGGCAGGACCGGGCTGAAGGTTTCCGCCTTGTCTTTTGGTTGTATGCGCTTGATTGATGACCAGCCCTATAACACCCGGCTCATCTCGCGGGCGATTGATCTGGGCGTCAATTATTTTGAGACCACGCGCTATTACCTGGGAGGCACATGCCAGCATCGCACAGCGCCGGGGCTGATTGGTAAAACCGCTGGCGTGATTATTTCCGGCAAGGAGCGGATCAGCCCCGACCAGACCGCTTATTTATTCCGGAAGGAAATCGAGCGCCAGCTCGAGATTCTTGGCCTGAGCCACTTTAAATTCTTTCAGGTGGGCTGGTTTGACTGGGGAAAAATGCCGCACTTTCTGAAAAGGGGCGGTGTTCTGGATGCTGTTCGAAGCGCCCAGAATGCCGGTCTTATTCAGCATCTCGGATTTACAGGCCACGATTCCCCGGAGAACTTCATCCGCTGCATCGAGACGGGCTTGTTCGACAGTCTGACGGTGCCATACAACCTTCTCAACCGTATCTACGAGCCGACGATCAAGCGGGCTGGCGAGTTGGGCGTTGGCGTGGTGGCGATGTGTCCCGTTGCCGGCGGCATGCTTTCCTTCGAATCCGACAAACTTAAGCAAGCGCTGAAAATGGATCTTCCCACCACTGAGATGGCGCTGCGTTTTGTGCTTTCGAATCCGGACGTGAGCACCGCCTGTTCCGGCATGAATAGAATTGAGCAGCTAGATCAGAATGTCGCCACGGTCAAAGATTTTGAGCCCCGGGCGCTCGATTTCGGGGCGATGTGCGAAGGCTTGGACAGGCTGCGTGCCACGCTGGGGGAGCGCTTCTGCACAACCTGCCGCTACTGCATGCCCTGCCCGCAGGGAGTTGACATTCCGCGGCACATGGAGGTTTACCGGAACTGGAAATGCTTCGGGCTTGCCGATTGGCCGCAACACGGCCTCAATCCTATTCCTGAAGCTCAAAGGGCCAGCCTCTGCAATGAATGCGGGGAGTGTGAGAAGAAGTGCCCCAACACTCTGGGCATCAGGGAAATGCTCCGTGAGCTTCGGTCCGCAACCCCGTCGTAAGTCCTGCTCTGCGGTTGCCCTATAGCCAGCTTTCCAAGTGGTCCAGACAAATCTGAGACCATGTTTCCATGCGCGGACGCAAGGCCAGCAATTCGTCGCGCGTGCGGAATCCCGACTCTGCGATCATGCGCTCACGGTTAC
Organism: bacterium; assembly: GCA_037137675.1. GTDB lineage: Bacteria > Verrucomicrobiota > Kiritimatiellia > CAIKKV01 > CAIYGI01 > CAIYGI01. Next base: position 1,648 of record JBAXJV010000136.1, read on the forward strand.
GCACGGCGTCTGTCGGGGCGCGCAGAACGTGGATCACTCCCAGGTGAACCTGGCCGACAGGGGTGGCGTCGTCGTTGAGCAGCGCCACGATACGATCGGTGCATCCGGGTGGCAGCTCGACCTCCTCCTCCAGCTCGCGCCGTGCCGCGCGAGCGTAGAGGTCGCCGAAGAGCGAATCGTCGAGATGGTTGATATGCCCGCCGATTCCCATGGAAACCTTGGCTACCAGGCGGCTTTCGCCTGACTGTTTGCCGCGCGTGTAGGTAAATACCCGGCCGTCATGTACGATCAGGAAGTAGGGAATGAGTTGCTTCAGCGAGGTTTTCAGTTCGGCTTCAGGGCGTGCTACGAAGCGGTAGTTCCTCGTATCGAGCAGCACCGGGAGGTAGCGGTTCACATCCAGCGTCAGCCCCTGAAAGATTCCGAGACCTTCCAGCAGCGACCGTTCGACAACCAGTACGTTTTCGTTGGTGGTGTTCATGTGTGGTAGCGTATCAGATCGCTGCGCTGAATACCTCGCCAATGGCTGCCAGAGTGGCCTCGACGAGTTCGCGGCCGCCTTCCGGGCCAACTGGCGCCACAGCCGGATGGGCGCCGTAGTGGCCGCCGGCGACCGCCCGTGCGGTGGGAAGATACAAGCCGCTGCCGCCTGCCAATTGCACGATCAGCGTCTGGGTGGCTGGACTGCGCGCCTTGATTTGCAGCCCATAGTCCTGATAAAGCTCGAAGGGACTGGTGGCGATGACGGCGTCGCCGAGTCGCATGACGTGAATTTCGGCCCGGCAGAGGGGCATGGCTTCTCCGCGATCAAATCGCTCTGCTACATCACGCAGCATTTTAGGCCACCACAAATCCAGCGGATTGCCTTGCTTGATTTCATCCTCGAGCGCGCCTGCGGCCCAGTCCCGTTCCCCGCGTGTGATGGGACGCCGCGAAAAGGCGAGGTGCTTGCAGAGGTGTAGTAATTTGATTCCATCTGCAACCGGCGTTGTGCAAACCAGCGCGCGGGCAACTGCGTCACCTACGCGGACGGCGATCTCCTGACGTTCGGTCAACCCGCGACGGCGGCGCATTTCCTCTTCCTGACGGCCGTAGAGCAGGAAATGCGGCGATTGATCACCCGCCGCGCCGCAGAGTGGCAACACCTGCAAGTGCTGTCCGAAGCGCTGCCGCAGTTCCACACGGACGTCGTGCCAGTAATCTGCGGAAAAACTTTCCATGTTTTCCGCTACCTGCGACGGGCAGGGAATGTCCAGAACCACCCCGGCAAGGCGGCCGTCGGGCTCCCAGATAAAAAGCATGTCAAGGCTATGGTCTTCGTAACCCTCGATGTGGCTGAAGGAGGGATCGTTGGTCTGGCCGTACATGCGCGCCATGCCGTTCGCATAGACCGCCCTCCGGTTATGCCCCACCACCGCATGGCCAAAGGCACGTCCCAGCAGGCGGGGTGTTCGTTTTTCCCAGGCTTCCACCACGGCGTCGGCGGCCCGGTCGGCGATCATTGCCAAAGTCTCTTCCGGTGTTACAACGTCGCCGCCCGGATGCGGGTAGAAGCCGCTGATAATGACTGGCCCATCGTGCGTGTGGGTGGCGTTCATGATCAGGTTGTCGGGTGGCAGCTCCGGCAGCCGCGTGCGCAGACGTTCACGGACGGCGCTTTGCAGCAGTTCCGGGGTCATGGCAATGTCAAACGAAACCATAACTACTTGCTGTGTTTGCGAGCCGCCGTCCAGAGCCAGCGCCGTCAATGTCAGCGGATCGGCGGCGTCACGTCCGATTCGGGTATGTTTCTGGCCCTGAATCATCGCTGGCCGTGTGGGGGTGAAATCGCGCGTTGCCCAGCCTATTTTCAGCATGGTCGTACTCCTTATTTACAGAAAGCGTAGTTTGCCGGCTTGAATATTCACTGGCGGGAGTATGTGGTTTTCTCCGGCATCGTACAAGCAGAACACGCAATCACGCAGCCGCTTGCGCATTCGCCTTTCAGCAGGCCGCTGTCTGTGTCATGATTGTCCGGCTATGCCCTGTCACACCCGACATTTGTTCTGGGACTGGAACGGCACGCTGCTGGACGATGTAGACGCTTGTGTCACAGCCATCAACGTGCTGCTGCAGCGTCGCGGGCTGCCGGCGGTGAATCGCCAGCGCTATGTGCAGGTTTTTGATTTTCCGGTACGGGACTACTATCGCAGCGTGGGTTTTGATTTGACCCATGAGAACTGGGATGACGTTACGCTTGAATATCACGCCGCCTATGCCATAGCCGCTGTCAATTCCTCCTTGCGCCCGCACACCGCGCGTGTGCTGCGTCAATTGTGCGCTGCTGGCTGGCGCCACTCAATTCTCTCCGCTTCCGAACAGGGATTGCTCCGCTGCATGGTCGCTGAGCGCGGGATTCTGCAGGTTTTTGACCAGCTCTGCGGGCGTGAAGATTTTCATGCACATTCCAAAATCGAGCAAGGGCGCCACTTGCTTGCCACGCTCGGGCTATCGCCTGAGGCCGTGCTGATGATTGGCGACACGTGCCACGATGTCGAAGTTGCCTGTGCTCTGGGCTGTCGCTGCCTGCTCGTTGCCAACGGCCACTGCGACCCCGTTCGTCTCGCCGCCTGCGGGGTGCCCGTCGTTAACGACATTCCTGCGGTCAGAGTATACATCTCGGGCTGGAGGTAAGGTCAGGTGCGCTGCCGACCGGTGTGCTGGACAGAACTGAGCGTGAGCCGGGTGTTCAGATATGTTAGTATCCTGCTGGTTTATTGGTGATCGGAAAAGCTGCAGATTTTTCGGTTGGCTGGTTTTGGCAGGTGCGATATTATACTATTAAACCCAACCAATTGTTGGGTGCGGGGGATAGCGAATGGCTGAAATTCCGAAAACCGTGAATGCGAGCGATGACGAGTCGCGGGCCTGGGAAGGGATCCATCTTTTCGAGCGCATTGTTGAGGCATTTCCGCATGACCGGGCGGCGCTCGATTCCTTGACCCAGGCCTACGAACAGGTTGGTGAATGGACCTTGGCCGTGAAGCATCTGGTCCGTCTGGCTGAGGCAACCATGGCGGATGGCGACGACGCGGCCCTTGCAATTCTTGCGCCACGGCTTAAGCGCCTGGCGGAGAGCGATACTGCGGCCAGGGCGGCGTCGGAACGCATCACGGCTTTTTTGGCGAATAACACGAGTCAGGACGCCGCCGGTACGGTGCTTGTCGAAGACCGGGGGACGGGGGATATGTCAGGTGGCAACGCCATGCGGCGTACAGCGGCGGTGACTGCTGAACTTTCTTTGGCTTGGACCCTTCACCAGGCAGGGGAGCTGAATGCCGAGGATTACGCAAAAGTTGCGAATGATCTGACGGAGCTCTCCAGCGCTGATAAGCAGCTGACGGTGAGCGTGCTGCATGTATTGCGTGATCGCGGCGGGCGAAGCCTGGATCGCATTCTGGCCTATATGGCGAAGGAAAAAGGGGCCCCGGTGATTTCGCTGGCTGGCTTTGAGCTGCGCGAGGATATCGTGGGCCTTTTGACAATGGAGTACATGCTGCGTAACGGCGTGCTGGTGTTTGATCTGATGGGCCGGAGCGACGCGCTGGTGGTTATTATGAATCCCTACCGCCAGCCATTGCGGGACGATCTGTGCCATCAACTGGCACGACATGTGCACTTCTATATGACGCCCCCGACGGAGTTTGATGCAGCGCTGGATCGTATTCTCAAACGCCGATCCGAAAAAGCCGCTTCTGCCGCGCCCGCGCCAACGCCTGCCGCGCCGGTGTGACGCGGTTCTAGTCTGACGTGCTGCCTGTCCGTATCAGGCGCGTTTCGCCCGCGAATTCGAAACTGACGCCGTGCTTGGTAATGCCGGTAATGAGGACGTCCTGAACTTTTTCCCCTTGCCGCAACAGTTTCCCGTTGACGATGGCGGTGGAACGGTTGCCGGGTGCCGACATGATGCCCGAAACTGACAGCTGCGGCCAGGCTGGGCGGATGGGCTGCGGTGGCGTAAATGGGGTGGCTGTTGCCGCTGCCGTAACCTGTGATGTCGGCTGCAAGGTGGATGCCGGCGCGGTGGCGCCACCGGCGGCACCAGCAATGGCCGGGCCATTGCTGAGCGTGATTTTCGACAACGGATTTGCAGTGGAGAGCAAGGCCAAAGCGTTGGAGGTGCGCTGCGGGGCTGCGGGCGCGGTTATGCCGGCTACCTTCGTTGTCGCCCCGTTGAACGCAACGGAACTGCCCGGCCCGATTTGGAGCTCTGCCTGTGGGCGTCCGGCGTGTTTCAACAGGTACTGCGAGCCCAGGACAATCGCGGTCAATACCACAACCACCAGCAGCAGCGCGAAGCCCGCTAATATCAGCATGCGGCGGCGCGAAGGCTCGCGAACTTCAGGTGATACGTGCGGACTTGCCGGCGTGGATGAGGTGTCGGGATATTCTTGAACAGGTTGCTTTTGCGCAGCCTGTTCCTCACGGTGTTTTCGCAGTGCTTCTTCGATGAGGCTCATGGGTATGCGGCGGTGTCGCGGATTTATGCGCCCTAGCTAGCGGATAACGTGATTTAAATGAGGAGCAGCGCCGGCGTGTTCTTCCTCGCACTTTTCAACATCATGCTCGTCCTGGCCGGATTTCGCAATAAAAACGTTATTCAGTATTGATTGAATATCCAGCGCCGGTGCTTGCCGGCTGGCCAAGCGGTTCGCCCTGTCTGCCAGCGCAGCGCGTTCCGGAAAGAGTTCCAGCGCCTGACGGTAGGCGTTTATGGCCGCGTCCGTTTTTCCGCCCAGTTCCAGCAGGTACCCACGGTAGGTGAGCACCTCGGCCCGATCCATGCGCGCTTCATCGTCATTCGGACCGGCCGGGTTAGGCCAGAAGTGCTGGGCGGTTTCCAGTTCGCGCCCGGCGCGTTCCCATGCGTGTTGTCGCAACAGCAGGCGCGCCTGTTCAAGCGGCAGCCGGTAATCCCTCGGATTAACTGCGCGGGCCTCAGCCAGAATATCGGCTGCGACATCGGCGCGTCCGGCTGCGGTGCCGGCCAGAAACGCGGCTGTCATCCAGGCCTCCACGTTGTGCGGATCTGCAGCGGTGGCCAGGCGCAGCCATGGCAGCACTTCCGCAGCCTGACCGCCCCGGGAGTGCAGGTGCTGGCTTGGCGAAATGGCGTTACCAATGCGCTGGTAGAAGCGGTTGGTAAAAGCGGTGCTTTCTGAGTAGTGCCCGCCGCGGTGAAAAAAAACATCACCCTCGGTATATAAATCGCCGCTCAAGGTGCGACGGCTCTCGCCGAGCAGCCGTGCTGCCGCGCCAGAGGCCGCGTCGGGGACCTCTTTGGACCAGGCCTGCTCCAGGCGGCAGGCGAGCGTCGCCGCCAGAATAATTGCAACGCCGGCGCCAATAAGCGCCCAGCGCCCGGCGGCGGGATGCGCGCCGCTTTTCATGGGGCGCTCCTGTCAAAGCATTTCCGTTTCAATGCGACCCATGCTGCGAGCAGTGTTGCCACAGTCCACAAGGCGCCATAGGTGACGACCATGCCGAATGCCAGCCACGGCGCCGGGCCCAGGCCATGCACCAGACGGCGGCGCAGGTCGAACCACTCGGCGTGCGGCAGGAGGTAATAGAGTGCCGTCAGGGCCTCGCGCGCGCCTGGCGAGGCCGCCGTTAGCAGATGTGGAATGCGGGGCGTCAGCAGAAAAGCCGTGCCGGTGATGAGGTAAGCGAGCGTGGCGCTGGCGTCGGCATGCAGCCTTGTTGAGAGGCACACCGCCAGAGCCGTAACGGCGGCCAACGCGGTAA
>JBAXJV010000137.1:0-7397 GCA_037137675.1 bacterium
CCGGAGTACGAGCCCGAAGAGAAACTCGGAGGACGTGCAGGACTCCAGAAACTGCTTCGGGGCATTGATGATAGCGGGGGGAAATGTCTGCTCTTCGTGAACTACAACATCCTGGACCAGAACACCGACTGGTTCAAAAAGGATCTATACCGGTATCAACAGCAGGACGAATATGGCACGCAGGCGGTCTGGATGGCCTGGGGGGAGAGCACTTTGATGGCGCGCAAGGGACTCAGCGTCCGGCGGCATCTCATCGGCTCGATTGTCCCCGCTTTTGAGACCCTGATGGAAGGCTATCTGCTGGACAGGGTTCGGGATGGGGCGCACGGGTTTCAAATTGACAAGATCTGCGTCGGCTCGAAGCTGGATCTCAACCCCCTGAACGAGCTGAAGCCCGACGTGGCCTTGTGCGAGGGCCTGGTGCAGGCCATTCGCCGTCTGCTGGAAAAGTGTCGCGCGATCAAGCCCGACTTCTGCCTGGCCTCGGAGGCAGGTCAGGACCGTCTGCTGCCTTATATCGACGTCTTCTATCGCAATAGCCATGCCACCAGCATTGCGCCGTTGCGATACGTGTTCCCGGAATGGACGTCTTGCCAGCATGTCTCCACGCCCAAAGACTTTAATGGCGTCAACGGCGCGGTCCTCACCGGCTCGGTGATCTGTGTCGAACCCTTTGAATACCAGGGCTCCCTCGGGCATCCGCTCTACCAGGAACTGGGCCGATACATCCAGGAAATCGAGCGCATCCGCGCGAAACTGGCAGACGTCATATTCCTCGGCCGGTATTATGACACCTGCGGAGCAACGATTATCGCGACCGTCCGGAACCCTGCCGAAAAGGCGGAGACAAAAACGCTCGGAGCCGAGGTCATGATCCCCCCCGGCGGCGCCCAAGCAACCGGCGGAAACGCCGGGGGAATTGCCTACCGTGTACATGGCCACACCGGGACCGATCAGCGGGCCACCATCATTGTCAATACGTCGGCCCAGCCCGTCGAATACCAATGGCAGTTCACTCACCGGGCGGTGTCGAAAGCCGATTTGTATGTGCCGTTTCAGCCCGAACGTACCGTGGGGAAAGGCGAACCCCTTACGATCGACCCCGAAACGGTTCACATTCTCGTGGAACAGTCTAACCCCCAACCGAGGAATCCTGATGAGTCGAAGCCCTGCCTTGAATCCAGTTCCTGATATTTCCAGCGAAGCGACGGTGCCCGCTCTTTTCGCGGATATCCTCCGGGAGCGTATTGCCCTTCGGTGCGCGGTCCCTCTGGAGCAGGCGATTCATATCCGCCTCGCGTTGGACGACACCCTCCAGCCGGAGGGTTTTGCCATCGACGATCGGGAGGGCGCCATTTGTCTGCGGGGAACGGACTGCGCCACGCTCCTGGCGGGCATGGGTCATTTTCTCCGGACCAGTCAATATCGGGGAGGCGTCTTTGTCCCCTCGACGTGGCGCGGAGTGTCGCACGCGCTCAAACCTATTCGGGGCATCTATTTCGCCACGCATTTTCACAACTATTTCCACGATGCGCCCCTGGCCGAGGTGAACCGCTATGTGGAAGATCTCGCCCTCTGGGGCTACAATGTTCTGCAGGTCTGGTTCGATATGCATCACTACACTGGGATCCATGATCCAGCGGCCCAGGCGATGCTTGAGCGGTTGCGAAATATTCTTACGGCCGCCAAGCGCATCGGGCTCAAGACTGGCATCGGGGTCCTGGCCAATGAAGCCTATGCGACGAGCCCCGTAAATCTTCGGGCGGACTCCAACACCCAGCGGGCGCACTACAAAGTCGAGCTGTGTCCCAGCCAGCCCGGGGCCATCGAGCAGACCCTGAGCTGGTTCGATGAGGAATTCCGCGCGTTTGCCGCCATCGCCCCGGATTTCCTCTGGGTCTGGCCCTATGATCAGGGCGGCTGCGCCTGCGAGAACTGCAAGCCGTGGGGCGCCAATGGATTCCTCCGGATCGGCCGCAAGGTGGGCGAATTGTTCAAACGTCATTTCCCGCACGGGAAAGTGATTCTCTCCACCTGGTGTTTTGATTACGGGACCCCGCAGGGCGAATGGGAAGGACTGGCGGCGCGGATGGGCGAAGAGCGCGCCTGGATCGATTACATCCTGGCCGGTTGCCATGAGATGCAGTTTCCCCAATACGTGCTTAAACACGGGTCGCCTGGAAACTTGCCGCTCCTTAATTTTCCTGAAATCAGCATGTATGGAATGGTTCCTTGGGGCGGGTTTGGCGCCAATCCCAGGCCGGCCGACCTGCAGCTCCTGTGGAATAATGAAGGTGCGCGAGTCGCCGGTGGATTTCCCTACTCCGAAGGGATTTTTGAGGATTTCAACAAGGTCATCATGGCCCAGTTTTATTGGAGTGGCCGACCCGCCTTGGAAACCGCCCACGAATATGTGGCCTATGAATGCGGCGCCGAGGACCCTGAACCCATTCTGCAGGCCATCGCCATCTATGAAGCCAATCAACTCCGATCTTGGGAAAACGGGGATTACTCGCCCCCGTATACGAAATGTGTCATGCCGGAGGACAAAGGTTCCCTTCGGGCGGTGGAGTTGATGCAGAAAGCCGATGCCGACCTGCCAGCCTGGGCCCGCTCGCAATGGCGCTGGCGGATCCTGTATCTGCGCGCCCTGATCGATGCCGAAATGTTTCAGAGCAACGGGGTTCCGCCGGACACCTGCGAACCATGGTTTCACGAACTGATCCAGATCTATCATGCCCAGCATGCCGATATCGTGGTCGCCCCGCCCACCCGGGAAACACGGCGGCGTTCAAATGCCGCCTTGTGAGTGCGGCTGCCAAGGGAAAATCATGAATACAACACATATCCGATCCGATGATCTACCCGCTGGTTTTTTTGAAATGATGCCCCGGGAGGCGGTACGGGCTGCCTATTTCCCTCAGGGTATTCCCCATAATTCAATCTGGGATATGCACCGAACGGCTGAAGGGCGCTTCTTTGTCAGTTTATGCGCTGAAGGCCTTGTTTCCGCCAGCGCTGAATTGCACGAGTACTTTCCTGGGGAAGGCCGTTTTTCACGCTGTTTTCGGGCGGCCGAGGTGTGCATGGTGGGTCTTCGCGCCATCCCTCCGAGCAAGATTCACTCCTCACTGGACGTGATGAATGACGGGCGGCTGATCATGACCACGCACACGACGGCACCGGCCCCCGGCCATCCGGCCTGGATGGTTGAGGGGTACTATACCCATCAGTGGGAGGGATATGCCGGATCGCATCTGTTGGTTTATGACCCGGGAAATGGACAGGTTACGAACTTGGGAATCCCAGTGCCCAGAGAAAGCATTTACGGCGGCTGTTACGATCCTCGTCAGCGCGCTTATTATATGAGCGGTTACCTGCGCGGCCATCTCTATCGGTATGATTGTAGGAGTCAGGAAATTACAGATTTCGGCCAGATGTCGGAAGGCGGCACCTTTCGGCTAGCGCGAGGACCGGATGGCCATATCTACACTTCAACCTCAAGCGGATGGGTGCTGAAAATAGATGTGGATCAGCGCCGCATCCTAGACCTCAATTACCAGTTCCCCGGTCCACCAGTCCTCTTGGCGCGCAAACAATTCACCTTTGCCGCCACCGGACCGGATGGTCGGTTTTATATGGCGCACAATATTTCTGACCAGTTGGTTGCGCTGGACACGACAACCGGCAAATTCGAGGAGTTGGGGAGCGTGGACCCCTGTCCGCCCGGCCCCAAGACATTTCCGCGTAATGTGGCGGGAATGGCCTTCGACGACGAAGGCCGGCTCTGGTACGGTCTGGCAAGCGCGGTCAATGGTATCCAGGGGACGTGGGTCCATCTGGCAGAGTGGGATTTGAAGAAGGGTGGGCGGCCTCAGGTTCACGGCTTGCTGGGCACCGCCGAGCGGACCGTCTATTACAGCGGCGATATGCTTCAGGCAGGCAATACGCTCTACCTTTCTGATACAAATCACGGGCCTGATGCGCCGGGCATGCTGGCGATTGATCTGGACGTTGTGAAAGCGAAGAGAGGATCCGCCCGGGAAATCAGTCGCGACCCCCACGCTTACGTGTATCTGGATGACCGCCTGACCTGTACCCCTCTGCCCCAGGCCGCTGAACGGCTGAAGCCGTACGTTGAGGATATCGAAAGAGCGGATGAAACCAATCGATTCATGGCGGGAAATCAAGCGGCGATTCAAGCTGAAAACATACAGGTGATCCGATTGTGGCGCCTTCTGGAACCTGAGCAATCCGGGGTCACGGTCCTCCGATGGCTGGATGACGCCACGCTTGCCGGCGATTGCAAGGGGCCTCATTCGTTCATTGTCCGCGCGGGCAAAGTCGAGATTACGGATCGGAGCACCACCGCCGGTGTTGCGACCGAGCCAATTCCTTCTGTGCTCAAAGGCCTGACTTTACCGCACCGGACGGGACGTCAGCATCGTGCAATCTTATCCTGTTGGGCCGACTGGAATGGCGGGCGATACCTGGTTGGGACGCTTGACGGTTTGCTGGGCATTGTCAACGCGGCATCCGGAGCCGTGTATTCCCTGGGCGCCGTGGGGGTACATGGGCCGGTACGCGCTCTCACAACGGACCCCACCCGTAGCAAGGCCTATGGCGTGGCGGGAGATGAGGCGGACTTGGGGCTATGTTTTTCTTACGATGATGTCCAGGGGGTCCGCGAGTTGGGCCGCGCGCTTGCCGGGTCAACCATGCCTTGCGGTCTGGCGTGCAGTTGCGTCTTGAACGCAATCGCCTTGTCGCCGGATGGCACCTGTCTGGCCATCGGCGCCGCCGATCGGTTGGGCACCGTGTATCTTTACCATCAGGTTTCAAGCTGAGGATCCACGGGGGCTTTGCCCGTGGCCCGCACAACCTTTATTCAGCCCTTCAAAGTGCATCATAAACAATACATTATGTCCGTCAATATGGATAAAGAACATGTGGCTAAGCCGCCGCAAGATATGGTTCGGCATTGACTTGCGTGATTTACAGGTCTTTCTATGAGGCTTAGAGGGCCGATTTCGGATTAGAATCAGTGCTGTAAGAAACGCCCGATCCGTGGCCCTTGCGCAGGATCCGCTGCTACGCAACTGAGCCAGCGTCCAATTCCATAACGATGCAAGCTTTGTCGCTGGAAAACTAGAATATCCTCATGTCCCTGAGCATTCTCCCGGCATCCGCTCTCATTCCCAACCGGTTTCTTTTGCCAACAGCTTGACGTAATGCACAAAATTCGGCCAGGACACGTCCGAAGGGATCCCATGGTCGCAACTGGGGATAAACCCGCCGTCGCGAATCACCGGCGCGATCCGCCGGATTTCCTCTTCGATCACGCGTCCTCCTTTGGCCATGGCCCGCTTGTCCACCCCACCGTGATAAGCCATATTCCGGCCAAAGCGTTTGCGGAAATCGACAATATCGTTCCCTGCCGCCACCTCGATCGGATTACAGGCCTGGAAATTGGCCTCGATCCAAAGCGGAATCAATTCCCCGATGAATCCGTCGGAATCAATGTCATACACCGGAACCCCGGCCCCGTGAATGATTTCACCCCACCGTTTCCAGCTCGGGAGAATGAACTCGCGCGTCATCGCCGGTGAAATCATCGAAAAACTCTTGTAGGCCATGTCTTCGGAAACCAGCACCACGTCGGGCACAATATATTGAAACAGTTTCTTCAGGAGCCGACACATGAAATCATCCCAAAACGCGATCATCTCCCCGACCCAGGCGGGATCATCGTGGAAGAGCATGCACAGATTCTCAAAACCGAGCCATTCGCGCAATTGCCAGAAGGGCCCCGAAAAACCGAAGGTCAGCGGCTCCTGCCGGTTTTTTAACCGGGCCACCGTCTCCGCAAAGTCGTGCTCAAACCGGGCGGGATCATCGGCATTATAACGCCGCATCATATCCGCCCAATCGGCCCGGTTTTCAATCGGACACTTGATCCAACTACGGGTGACGAAGTCGATCGCGTTGCGCAGGTAGTCCAGCGTGAACTCCTTGCCGATTTCGCAGATGTTGCCTTTCCAATCCTGGACCACCTGCGAATTCGCACGAACCTCGATGACTTTTTCTTCAAACTGGGGAATCATCCGGGTGTTGGCCAGCGAAACCCAAAGATCCCCCCGCCCGGCCCGAACTTTCAGTCCAGCCGCGGCATAGGAGCAATCCAGAATGTCATCATAATCGTTGCCGGCCACCGTCATCCCCTGCGCCCGCCAGTCTTCGCGGGTGGATTTCCGGCCGTATCCCGGAATCAAGGGCACCCGATCGGGATTTTGGAATAACAGGGTCTTGAGATGACGTTCTCGTCCATTCATGTGCGCCGCTCCGGGTCAGGGTTTGAAAACGCTTTAATCCTAAACCAATGCCGGCCAAATTCAATGGACAGTCCGTTCTTTTTTATGTACATTTCGATACACACTGAAATTCACCTTTTATGCCTATTTTCAGAGAAGAACGGTTTAGAACACCACTAGATATGGAGCGTTCAATCGGCCTTTGGGTCGATCGGATCGGACACGAACGGTTCGGGATCGCTCGAAAAAGTCCACCGCCACCGGTTACCTTTCGCATTTTCGGCCAGTTTGCAGCGCTGGCTGTTGAAGAGGGCGGTGGAACTTTGGAAATTCTTGGGCGCCCTCCGCTGACGCTACAGCCGGGCGACGCCTTTATTCTTTTTCCGTCCCTGCCCATGTCCTACCGTCCCGCGCGGATCTGGGAAACACACTGGGTGGTTTGGAACGGTCCGGAAGCCCAGCTCCTCCATAAAATTGGATGTCTGGCCGAAACCCATCCCATTCTCTTCGGATTTTCCGCCGCCGTACGCACCACGTTTACCGAACTCGAACCGCTGATGGACCGACAGGACCGTCCCGCGCTCCTCCAGCGGAAGGCGTTGATCCTCGACCTGGTCCGCCGGTTGGATACGGCTCGGGAAGCCCACAGCCCGCCCCCCCTGCACGCGGTCATGCGGGAAGCCCAACGGGAATTGGAACGCGATATTCTCAATCCGTTATCCATCGATGAAATGGCCCGCCGCGCCCATATGAGCCCGGCTTACTTCCGCCGGCTGTTCAAAGCCCACACCGGTACCTCCCCCAAAGCCTTTCAGTTGGCGCAACGCATTACCCGCGCCAAGGAATCCCTCGCAACCGGTTACACCCTCAAGGAAACAGCCTCGCGGCTCGGGTTCAACGATGTGTTTCATTTCATGAGACTTTTTAAACAGGTCACCGGCCAGACCGCCGGACGTTTCGCCAAGATTCGAATTTCTGATCATTTCCCAAAAAAGACCACCCGAAAATCATGGTGATCACGATTTGCGAACGCGGTCGCGGGAGTAGTTTCAGGCGCCCGCCACGCTCGAGTCTGCTGTAATCATG
>JBAXJV010000138.1:0-7369 GCA_037137675.1 bacterium
AGGCGCTGGCGCTTTCGTTGCTCGGCGGTCTGATCGGCGCTGGACTTGGCGCGCTGGCGGCGAGCGTGGTTTCAAGGGTTAACCACTGGCCGGTGCTTGTATCTGCACAATCAATCGGGCTAGCGCTGTTTTTTTCCTCGGTGATCGGAGTTTTCTTCGGTTTTTATCCCGCCTGGCGCGCCGCCCGTCTGAATCCCATTGACTGCCTGCGCCACGAGTAAAAAACGCAATATCCATACCGAAATCTGAATTTCCAGCAAAGTGCAAACGGCATTGCCATGGCTATGCGCTAATCGTATCCGGGGCTGTTATGAAAATCATAAAGATAACGTTTTGGATGGGTATGTTTTTTGTAGCGGGGATTACGTCCACGATAGAAGCTGCGGTAAAACTTCCGGTCCCGGCGCAGGGGAATGAAGTTGCCAGTGCGGCCAGAAAAGGAAAAACTGCATCGGTGCTGGTGAAGGACGGGAAGGCTGCGGCAGTGATTGCGATTGCGCCGGAGACGGACAAGTACGAGAAGCTGGCCGCGAAGGAGCTTGTGGACTACCTGGAGAAAATGTCCGGCGTACGGCTCGAGGTCGTGACGGTTGACTCTGGCAAGGTTGAGGAGTTAGCGCGTGATACGAAGGCGCGCGGACAATCTCTGGTCCTGCTTGGCAAGCCGGCGCTGCCGCTGCTCGAAAAAGATCTGGGGGCCTCGGCAGCTACGCGGGGTGCCTTCGCGTTGAAAGCGGACGGCGCCGTCGTGCTGGTTGCCGGCCCCGGGGAGGGCGTGTATTACGGTGTTCTTGAACTGCTGGAACAGGCTGGCTGCCGCTGGTTTATGCCGGGCGAGCTAGGCGAGGTGGTGCCTTTATGTAAGACCGTGGAGGTGTGTGCCCAAACGACCGTGCAGGCGCCTTCGTTCCCGTCGCGCTGGTTCCAAATGCCCGACCGCGACTGGCAGGCTCGCGTGCGCTGCGGCGGAGATGTTTTCATGGGCGCGCACGGAATGCGGGCGCCTGCCGCGAAGGTCAACAAGGCGACAGGGCTGATCGAGCCGCCTGAAGCGGCCGAGTATTACGCGCTTTACAAGGGCAAACGCACAATCCGGCAGCATTGCGTTTCAAACCCTAAATTGATCGGGTTCATGGCCGACGCGATCAAGGAGATACGCAAAAAGGGTGGCGGACCAGTGGTCGGGGCAGGTCCGAATGATGGGGCGGGGTTCTGCGAGTGTGAAAAATGCCGGGCTTTGGACGCGGATGATTTTGATCCCTTCTCCAACGAAATCTCCGTTACCGACCGTTATATCTGGTTCTATAACCGGGTTCTGGAAAAAGTGCTGCCGGAATACCCGGATACCAAGCTCGCTTTCTACATCTATCACACCTACATGCGGCCACCTAAACGCGAGAAGCCAAATCCAGCCATTCAGGGCGCGCTGGCGCCGATCGCGCTTGATCGCGTGCACGGCTTTTCCAATCCCATCGCCCCGGAGAAAAGTTACGCAAAATGGCTTTATCAGGAGTGGGGCAAGCTTATGCCTGAGCTCTACGACCGCGGCTATTGGAGCAATCTGGCCTGCCCCGGTTTCACGTTCGTGATCATTGACCGGCTGCGTGACGAGATTCCTGCCTGTCACGCATTGGGCGTGCACGGCTGGCGGGTGGAAACGTTTCCCAATTACGGTCCGCAGTTCCCCTCCATGTACATCGCCGGCAAGCTGATGTGGAACCACAAGGCCGATGTGGATGCATTGCTCAAGGACTGCTACGAAAAGTTTTTTGGACCCGCTGCAGAGCCTATGGGCGCATATCTTACCCTGATGGACGCGGCTCTGCGCGACGGCGACTTTTGCACCGGCTCAGCATGGGACATTCCGCATTTTTATCCTGCCGGGCTAAGGCAGAAAGCGCGTCTGCTTTTGAATGAAGGCGCTAAAATGGCGGCCGGCCAGGGTGTCTACGAGACGCGTGTGAAGATGATCGCCGACACTTTCGAAATGACCGAAGCTTTCTGCAAAATGATGGAAGCGCGGGGGCGCGTTGACTTTGTTGCGGCCAAGGCGGAGCTGGATAAATGCGATGCCATTGCGCAGAAGTTGATGGACATGAAGCCCGTTCCCATGCTTGTGGCCGGACGGCACAGCACCTACATAAATTACATGAAACGCTTTTTCCGGGGCGCCACCGAACAGGGCTACGCGCGCGTCACCGGCAGTAACACGCTGGTCGCCGCAGCGGCGGACGAGTGGGAGTTCCAGATTGACCCGCTCAAGGTTGGCGAAGAGATCGGCTTGTGGCGGCCGGAGATGACGGGCGGCAACTGGCAAAAGATCAAAACATCCAGCGCCTCGTGGAGCGATCAGGGCCTGCGCTATTACAAGGGGCTGGCCTGGTACCGGCAGACCGTTGAGGTGGCCGAATCGGAGAAAGGCAAGCGGATCTTTCTGTGGTGTGGCGGCGTGGATGAAACGGCCAAGGTTTGGGTCAATGGTCAAATGATTGGCATCAGTCCCGGCGCGGCTTTCTATCCCTTCGAGATGGATGCCAGCGGCGCGGTCAAATCAGGCCGTAATCTTATAGTCTTTTGCTGCGCCAATCTGGTCGTGAACGAGGTTGGTACAGGCGGGATTGTTGCGCCCGTGCTTCTCTATGCGCCGGGCCAGGGTGCCGGGGCGAAAACTGAGAACGTGCGTGATCTGAAATCCACCTTTCCGTAGAATTTCAGCCGGGCATCACAGCCTGACAGCCTGCGTCCTATGGGACGCTAATAGGGCATTTAATTATGAATCATTATCTTCAGGGGCTGGCGCTTAAACGCTGCGGCGATCAGGAGCAGGCCGGGTTGTGCATTGCTTCTGTTCCGCTGCCGCGTGACGCGCCGCATTCACTGAGTCTGGGCGGGCGCAGCGCCTGGTGCCAAGCGCTCGGGCAGTGGCCAGGCGAGAGCCGCCTGACGGCGATCCTCCCCGGGCTGCGATATCGGCGATGGGTGGTTTGGCTGTTGCTGGGGTTGTGGATTGCAGGCCGCGCGGCGTTCGGTGCGGATGATCCTGCCGTTCAGCGCTGGCCGCCGGTTTTGAAGGGCGCGTCGAATGGTACGATAACGATCAAGTCCGGATTATTTCTGGAAATTCCTGCCGGAGTTGCCGATAGCTCCAGAACCAATGGCTCGGTGCCCTTTGTGATGGCCGTGATCCCGCCGAGCGTTGACCTGGCATTTCACGGGTGCCTGCCGGATCGCGCTTTGAACGGGACCGGCTGGTCGGCATGGGGTGACATCGCCGTAGCCGGTGATGGCAGAGTCTATTGCGGCATTGGCGATCACGGCAAAGATTCGGTCGGTGAATCGCATGCCTTTCTTTACCAGTGGGATCCTTTGATCAAGGTCCTGAAGCAGGTTGTGGACGTGAATGCAATTGTGCTCAGGAGGCATGCTGAACCGACCTGGTCCAAGATGCACGCACGGATTGATGAAAGCCTTGACGGGAAGATATATTTCAGCGGCACGCTGAACGACGGGAATCGTGCAGGTAAGCCCGGATGCAAGTGGTCGGAGTTCATTCCCGGCGGCCAGCTTTATCAGTATGATCCACGGAGCGGAAAAGCCTCAGTCGTCGCCAATCTTCCGGCGGCACGGGTTACAGCCACGAGCTTGCTGGACCGGGAGCACAACCGATGGTGGTGCAACCTCGAAGGCGGTTCGAATGCGCTTTGGGTTGTTGATTTGGCCACGACGCAGGCTGTCTACAAGAGTCCCGAAGGCGCCGTGGCATTCAATCGCAATTTTGCGCTGGCGCGTGATGGATCGGCCTATTTCAATGGCGAAGGCGGAATCTGGAAGTGTGATGCCGGAAAGCAGGAAATTCGCCGGACGGGTTCTGCCTTTCCCGGTGATGGCCGCAGCGGCATGCGTTCAAGTACACCTGAATCGCGCGACGGGTGGATTTATGGTGTGACGATGCGTCCGGGCCGGCTTTTTCGCTATTCACCACAGCGCGACAAGCTTGAACTGCTTGGCGCGGATTTTCTGACGGGCGACTACACTGCGGTTTGTGTGCTTTCGCCTGACGAAAGATTCCTTTACTACCTGCCGGGCGCCCATGGCGGCGCCTTCCGCATTGGAACACCGCTGGTGCAGTACGACATCGCGAAAGGCCGGCGCAAAGTGCTGGCCTTTCTGCGGGCGGCCATTGAAACCGGCTGCGGCTATGTACCCGCCGGATCCTACGGCGTTAAAATGAGCGCGGATGGCAGCACGCTCTATGTAAATTTCAACGGCCACGCCGCCGATTCCATCAGGCCGAAGGAAATGCGCCCTAGCGGGTTCGGGTTGACGGCTTTTGCCGCCATTCATATTCCAGCATCCGAAAGACAGGCGGGTTTATGAAAGCGAGCCATGCCATAACCTTAAATCAGGACGGCCGCGTTGCGCTCAGGTGACAAAGCTTACGTGACCACTGGTCCCGAAGCCTCTCTGGCCAGTCATCTGATCGTATTTGCGGCGGAAAAATCCCGTCGGAGCGGAATGGTGGAGCCGGTGTCGTGCATGCAATGAGGGCGTTCGCGAAATCTTTGTGAATGAATTGGGCAAAGCAGGACGAATGCAGAAATCAAAGCATCAAACAAGCTGTGTCTGGATGAGCAGCCTCGCTGTGGCTCTGGTTTTCGGGCTGCTGCCCTGCGTGACAGCAACGGAGCGTTTTGCAGTCAGCGCTGTTACTGGTAGCGCGTTTTCGAACGCCGTGCTCGACGCCTACGACCGGCGTCTGACGATGCTTCCCGGGCAGGTTTCAGTCGTGACAGGATCGGCGCAAGCCGCGGCGGATCTGGTGCTGGCGGAGCCGCGGACAAGTCTGATTTTGCCTGCATTGCCGGGCGCTGTCGAATTCGCCAACGAACTGCTTTCGCGTGCGGGCGGATTAGCCAAGGCGCTCAACTCCTCGCAACTCAAGCAAACCGGAGTTGACCGTGCAGTCGTGCTTGTTTCCGTACGCAGCTGGGAGCAGGAGGGGGCGATTGTAGTTCCGAAGCTGGCGGAATATCGCAGCAAGGGGTATTCCGCTGTCGTGTTCGGGTCGAGTGCCGGACGTCCGGCCGATGCTGTCTGCGACTATCTGGTGGACAATGGAGCGCCGGGTCCCGAAGCGGTCTACGGCCAGGTCAACATTATTGTCAACGTGACGTTGGGCTGGATCTGGTGCTGCGAATACGCCGCGGCATTGAGCCGGCAAGGAAAATACCCCGGCATTCTGAAAAGCATAGCTTTGCAAGGAGCTAGGGAAAACAACGCGCGGCTCCAGTCTGTTGATGGGCGGCGCTGGCTTGGCGACACAACCAATGCCGTGCCCGCCGGAAAGCTGGCGAATATATATTTGAAACGCGCGGGCAGTCTGGCGGCCGACATGCGCAGCCCGCGTATCCGGAAAGCCTTATCCAGCGCCGCCGATATTGTTGCGGCCCGTATCCGGGATGGCCGGACAGTCCAGATTTCCGGCATCGGGCATATAGTTAACTACGAAATATTGCGCCATGACCTCAAAATGCCCTCTACAATCTGTCGCTACGATAAATTAGGCGCCGGGTTGAAGCAGGGCGATTTAGCGGTTTGGTTCGGGTACATGGGCAATGTCGGATTGATCAAAACCGGAAGCGTGAACAGGTTGTCCGTGCTGCAGAAGGCCGGGGTTGACGTAATATTCTGCGAGGCCCCGATTCCCGATGCAGGGAACACGCCGCCGGAAGTTCTGGCTCAGGTGCTGAGCGACAAGATTGTTTCAGCTCCGTCACTTTCATCTGTGATTGCAACTGTGGCGCAGTGCTGGAGCATGCCGGATGCCGAGGTGGAGGTTCCATGGCCGCCCGGGCAAATGGCGCCTGTGAGCGGGATCAACGCGCTGCTGCTTCTGCGCACGCTGGATGAACAGGTGGCTGTGCGCTTGAAGAATTGATCCAGATGAAACAGGCGTCGTCAATATCCAGCCTGTTTCCGCCTCTGACCAGCAAATTGTCGCCTCCGGCTTGATCGGTCAGAGGCCATGCGCCATGTTTTCACATAAAGTTTGGCCTCAAAAGGCTCAAAACTGCTCTCGATCAGGGTGGAGCCCACGGGCTGCGTTAATCCCTGTAAAAAAAAATTAAAACACCTGTTGACATCCGTTACAGGTATGGTATCTTTTTCGTTCTGACTGTCGGTTTGTGCCGTCGGTTGGACACAAAAGCAGCGGACATCGCCATGGTCCCGCGCGTTGCATCAGGTGCACGGGGACGCTTGGTTTTGTTGGTGCTGGATGGTTTTTTGAACGGGTGATGAATCGAGGCCCATGTAGCTCAGTTGGTAGAGCACTTCCTTGGTAAGGAAGAGGTCAGCGGTTCGATCCCGCTCATGGGCTCCATGCCTGCGCGGGTGTTGAGCGTCGAAATTGGTGCAGAGAAAACGACGGTAGACGAAGGAGGAAAATACGATGGCCAAAGAAGCATTCAAACGGGACAAGCCGCATGTGAACGTTGGAACGATCGGTCACGTTGACCACGGTAAAACCACGTTGACGGCGGCGATTACACGCGTGCAGTCGCTGAAAGGTCTTTGCGACTATATTCCTTACGATCAGGTGGCGAAGGCCTCCGAGTCGCAGGGGCGTCGCGACCCGACCAAGATTCTGACGATCGCGACCTCGCACGTCGAGTATTCGACAGCCAAGCGGCATTATGCGCATGTTGACTGTCCGGGCCATGCCGACTACGTGAAGAACATGATCACGGGTGCGGCGCAGATGGACGGTGCGATTGTGGTGGTGAGCGCGGCCGACGGGCCGATGCCGCAGACGCGCGAGCACGTTTTGCTGGCGCGTCAGGTGGGCGTACCGGTGCTGGTCGTGTTTTTGAACAAGGTGGACACGGTAGACGATCCGGAGCTGCTCGACCTGGTTGAGATGGAGATTCGCGAGCTGCTCTCCAAGTATGATTTCCCCGGCGATACGGTGCCGATTGTGCGCGGCAGTGCGCTGGCGGCTGTGCAGGCCAAGACGGCCGACGATCCGGCTGCGAAGTGCATTCAGGATCTGATGGACGCTTTGGACAATCACGTCCCGGAACCGGTCCGGGTGCTTGATCAGGCGTTCATGATGCCGGTTGAGGATGTATTTTCGATTGAAGGTCGCGGGACGGTGGTCACGGGCCGTGTAGAGCGCGGAATCGTCAAGGTCGGCGATGAAGTTGAAATCGTGGGCATCAAGCCGACGGTGAAAACGACGGCGACCGGTGTCGAGATGTTCCGCAAGCTGCTCGATCAGGGCCAGGCCGGCGACAACATTGGCGTACTGCTGCGTGGCACCAAGAAGGAAGACGTGGAGCGCGGTCAGGTGTTGGCCAAGCCGGGCTCA
>JBAXJV010000139.1:0-7319 GCA_037137675.1 bacterium
AGTTCGATTTCGCCACCGGGCGTACTGGCAAGCACGCGCAGCTCCGGTGGCGCTGCCGCGCACGCTTCAAAGCACCATAGGGATAGAAATACGGTGTCCGACGCCTGAGCGCGAACGATCACAGCAGATCGCTCGGGCGGCGGAGTAAGCTCTCCGAGATCACCGGTCTTGCGGGGCGGTGGATCGGCGGCGACAAACAGCCGCGCGCCGCCCGGCGGTAGAATTAATCCGGACGTCTGCGCAGTTGGCAATTGCCACTGCAGGCGGAGCGGCGCCGCAGTCACGGCCACTTCGCATGCGTTGCGAAAATGGCGGTACCCGAGGCCGGACCCGAGGTCGGCCGGCACTGCCCCGGCAGGAAGCTGAGGGGTCCCCATAACATGCAAAGCCCAGTCGTACTGGTGTTCTACCGGGCTGATCACACGAAAGACATCGAGCGCAAAGGCGCGGGTAAGAATCACGGTGCGGTCAAGCCGCACGCCCGGGTAGACGTTGATGTTCGACGCACGGACGGCCTTGAATTCCGGCTCCGGCAGGAAAAATTCCAGTACGCCATCGGAAATGCGGTCGTGCCAGATATCGGCCTCCCAGATCGAATCGGTTGCACGGTCATAGGGATACATCGAGGTCCCGTCAACGGTGACTGTGTTATGGGCGATGGTGGTGCGTATCCATGTCGGGTAAAGCGGGTCGCTATACCCGTCACTGAGCGCGGCGTCGGTGCGGAGCCGTCCACCGGCGTGCAGGTCGAGGTGCAGCGCGGCTGGCGCCTGATGCCCGGCAGAGTGCGGTCCGAAGAACAAGTAGGCGCCGGGCGCCCCGGGGTCCTCCGGATCACTGCGCAGCACGGCAGAGCCATGCACAGCGAAGAGCGAACAACCCCGCACGTGCCGGCCAGAAACGCCGATGGTTTGATCCGGAACGAGCGAGAAATCATTGCCGGGGTAGGTGTCGCTCTCAATCCGCAGAAAGTCGTAGTATCCGGCCCAGGTTTGAAGCTGCATAGGGAAACCCGGCTCTTTACGCTGGGGGTTTTCCTGCTCCATGCAATTGATCAGCCAGGCGTACTTCGGGTCGCGGTAGGCCTGATAGGCAAGATCGTAAACCACACCCCAGATCCAGGTGCCGCGAAAATTGGCCAGGCCGGAATCGTGCAATAGCGAGAAATCGCGGTTTACAAACATCTGGTAAAACGGGGCGTCGTAGAACATCTGGAAGCTTTTGAGGCCGTCCGGACCGTAGTCCCGGTGCAGGTCGTGGCCTTCGTTGGCCAGCAGGGCGGGAAGCTGCAGGTGCCAGACATCAATGCCGATATGCCCGGCAAGGTCGGCAATTTCGGTCAGGGCCATCAGCGAATAGTAGTGGTAGCCTATGGTCCGTTCCCAGTGCATGCCATCCGCCAGCAGGTCGTGCCGGATCTGGTGGACCAGCCCGTAGCGCCACTGCCCATTACGGTCACAGCCGTACAGCGCATCGTGGATGCCGCGCTGGTCACCCAGGGCGGAGGCCACGGTCAGCCGTGCGACAATGTTCCAGCTATTGTAGTTACTGCAGAACATGTGCCCGCAGGCGTCCAACCCCTGGTTTTTTTCCGTCAGCACCGCCCGCAGCAGCGCGTCTTCATCCGGGGGCAGAGGAACAGCGGCAAGGGTGTCATAGGCCAGCGCGAAAAACCGCAGATGGTCCTGAGCCAGCGCGGCCATTTGTTGCGAGCCGACCCGCCAGCCCGGCATGGACCAGCCGGAGCAGGCGCGGGCCACGGCGCACAGCACGCGCCGGGCTTCATCGCGATAGCGAGTTTCCCCGGTCAACAGGGCGGCCAGCGCGTTCTTCAGGGCGTGGGTCAGCGCGAGATCAACTTTGGGATCTTCCGGATTACTCCACGGTGACGGGATGGCAAAGGGCTGGGCGGCGCTCTGTAGCAGATGTTCACAGGCAAGTTTGGCCCATGCTGTGGTGCGGATGTTCTGCTTGGCGCGGGCCAGACGTGCGGGTGTCAGCAATGTTCTGGGATGCGGCGGCAGCTCTTCCGGCATCAGGCAATATGGATCGTGGGCAATCGCCTGCATCTTCAAATGCTCTTTCCGGCAAGTCTCGTTACAGATCATGGCCGGATCCTTTCACAGCCGTGGCCAGCGACTGGCAGGCCGCGATCGCGGCGACGGCCACGATATCATCAACACTGCAGCCTCGCGAAAGATCGTTAACCGGTTTGGCCAGGCCCTGCATGATGGGTCCGTAGGCACGGGCGCCAGCCAGCCGTTCAGTAAGCTTGTAGCTGATGTTTCCGGATTGCAGATCAGGAAAGACCAGGATATTAGCCCGCCCTTGAAGCGGCGAGGACGGGCACTTGGAGGCTGCAATGGCGGGCACGATGGCGGCGTCAACCTGTAACTCTCCGTCCACCAGCGCATCGAGCTTCAGCTCTTGCACGCGGGCGACGGCAAGGCGCGTGGCTTCAGCCATCTTATCCACCATGGCGTGCCTGGCGCTGCCCTTTGTCGAAAAGGAGAGCATGGCCACGCGGGCCTGGCCGCCAAGCAGCGCATGATAGCTGCGGATTGTGGAGACGACGATATCCACGAGTTGTTCCGGTGACGGGTCCGGATTGACTCCGGCGTCGGCATAGATCAGCACGCGCTCACCGCCTGACGTTGGCTGGGCGAGTTCCATTGCGAAGAAGCTGCTGCCTGTTTTGATGCCCGGCGCGGTGCCAATGCACTGGAAAGCGGCACGCACCATATCAGGCGTGGTTGCAATGCTGCCTGCGACAAGACAATCGGCCAGACCTTCGCTAAGCAACATGTCGCCAAAATAGATCCGGTTGGTTAACTGTTGAAGCGCCTGCCGGGGCGTGACTCCTTTGGCTTTGCGCCGCTCGTAAAAAGCGTTGGCCAGACGTTCTGTGACAGCCGCGTGCCGGTAGTCGAGAAATTCGACATTCAGCCCGTCGAAACAAACCCCCTGGCTGGAGGCGGCCTGTTCCTCCGGCGTGGCAAGCACGATCACCTTACGTGCAATGCCGAGGGTTGCGATTTTTACAGCCGCCAACATCACGCGCGGATCCTGCCCTTCGGCGAGCACCAGCGTGCATCCGGCAGTGGATTTTATTCTGGTAATCCAGACATCAAGTAATGACACAGTTACTACTCATGGTTAGGGGTTTAAACTCGGATTTGTTAAGCATCACTGGCAATCTTTCCTATAATCATGCTTGCCCGGCCTGCGGCTTACGGCGCCACGCCGGGCACGGTCAACAGCCGCACGGTTTCACGGGCAATCATCAATTCTTCATTGGTCGGCATAACGATTGCATGCATCCGGCTTTCAGGAGTGCTGATGGTGGCAGGCGTACCGATAGCGGACTGGTTGGCCGTTTCGTCGGGAAAACAATTCAGGCAGGCAAGCTGGCGGAGCACAAGCGCCCGTATGTAGGCGCTGTTTTCCCCGACCCCGCCGGTGAAAACAAGCGCGTCGGCACCGCCGAGAATTGTGAAGTAAGAGCCGATGTACGACACCAGACGATGGACGAACATGCGGATTGCGCGACGCGCCTGCAGATTACCCTCCTCGGCGGCAGCGATGTTATCGCGCATGTCTCCGCTGCCGATGCCGGAAAGGCCCAACAGCCCGCTTTGCTTGTTGAGCAGGTTGTCAATCTGGTCGGCGCTCATGCCGTTGCGGACGAGGTGCAGAACAACGGCCGGATCTATATCTCCCGAGCGCGTTCCCATGATCAGGCCGTTCAAAGCGGTCATGCCCATGCTTGTATCAAGGACGTTGCCGCGATCTACAGCCGTAATGCTGGCGCCGTTCCCGAGATGGGCGGTAATCAGCCTTAACTCCCCGATCGGCCGCTGCAAATAATGCGCCGTGGCTTGCGAAACGAATTTGTGTGAAGTGCCGTGGAAACCATATTTACGGATGCCATATTTCTCGTAATATTCGTAAGGAATGGCGTAGAGATAGGTCCACGGCGGCATGGTGTGGTGAAAGGCCGTGTCGAACACGGCAATGTTGGAAACACCGGGAAAAACACGCTCGCAGGCCTCGATCCCGCCGAGGTTGGCGGGATTGTGCAGCGGAGCGATGCTAAAGCACTCACGAATGGTCTCTTTGACCTGCGCATTGACGATCACCGAATCGTGAAACACGTCGCGCCCATGCACCACACGATGGCCAATGGCATCCACCTCTGTCAGTTTGCGCAGGACACCGGTTCCGGGATCCACAAGGTGGTCGCATACCAGACGCAGAGCTTCATCGTGAGTGGCCGCCTGGACGGGTTTTTTGAACACGAGCCCGTCCGCAATCCGTTCGTATTTCATGACCGGCCGGCCCTGGCCAATGCGTTCCACAATACCCTTGGCGAGCACCTGCTCACGAACCATCGAGTACATGGTGAATTTCAGGGATGAGCTGCCGGAATTAATAACCAGTATGTTACTTGGAGCGGATACGACGTTCATAGCTGTGATCCATCTCTTCTTTGAAAAGCGCCGTTCCAATTGCATCCAGCCGGCAAGCCGGGAACTTAGCGGCTCACCACAAGAACCTTTTATCACAAACCGTGCGACGGGGACAAGCCGGCTGGAAGTCGGCTTTGCGATTGCAAAACCATACGGGCGACGGGTATGATGTACTCAGCTAACCTCTGGAGCCTTCGTTTCATGAGTGAACAACGCATCTGCTGGACCCGGCTGGTTGGACCGACATGCGGTCTGGCCGCGCTGGCAACTTATCTGACAACATTGAGTCGTGGCGCATTCCCCGGAGAATCGGCGCGGATGTTGTCCGAACACGCCTGCCAGACAACCTTCGGCACGCCGAACAACCCGCTCTGGAACCTGACTGTAACTCTGCTTGCATGGCTGCCGTTCGGCGACATCGCCACAAGCATGAACGTGTTCAGCGCGTTGTGCGGCGCCGTAGTGGCGGGTCTGCTGGCGCATTTGATGGGCCGTTTTCTGCAGGCCGTGATTGATCCCGACCCTCTATACCGGCGGCAGACGGATTTGGCTGTAACTCTGGGTGCCCTGGGTGCCGGACTTTTCCTGGCGTTCAGCCTTCCGTTCTGGATGGCGTCCAACCGTGCACACACGGTCACGCTTAGCTTGTTGCTGCTGGTGTGCGCGATCTGGCTTCTGCAATCACTCTGGTTGCGCTTCCGGGTTTCCACGGCGGCCGGGCTGGCCTTCCTGTGCGGCGTCGGAGTGGTGGAATCATCAGCCTTTGTTGCGGCCGCGCCCGCATTCGCTCTGGCGACCATCTATCTGGCGTGGCGCGATGAACAGCTGAAGTCGGCGGGCTTTTGGACGTTAGCGCCGCTGGCCGGGCTGGCGGGACTGGCCTTGCTGGGCGAGACAGCATGGCGCTACATGCAGACCGAGGGGTGGCTGCTCAGCGGTTCACCACCCTGGTACCAGATCATGTCGTACGTTCTATCCGGCAATGCGCGCGAGCTGGCGGGGGGGCTGCCACAGGTTGGCTGGCTGCTGGTGATTCTGGTCGGCATCGTACCATTCGTGACCATGCTCTGCATTGTCCGGCGGGCGCTGAATGAGGAGCGCGACTGGGGGTTCTATTTTCTGCACCTGATGTTGACCGTGATTCTCGCGGGGGTAGTGTTCAATGCACCTTATTCGCCATGGCAACTAACGGGGCTGGGAGCGCTACGGGTTACGCCTTACGTGCTGATGGCTATAACCTGGGGCTACTTGATAGCTTACTGGACGCGACTTTCGCTGCTGCTGTGGAATGAAGAAGCTACAGGCACCCGGCACTGGTTGCGCCAGTGGGGCGGGCCCATGCTGGGCGGACTGATCGTACTGGCAACCGCTTCACCAGCATGGTTCAACCGGACAATTGCGGACGCGCGCGATGCCGGCGCGGTCAACGCCTACGCCCGTGCCGTTGTGCAAAGCCTGGAAGGGCGCGTATGGCTGCTAACCGACGGCATGCTCGACCACAACCTTGCGCTCGCCGGGCGCAACCTGCAGCCGTCCGTTCAACTTTTAAATCTGCGCTTGGCAGAAAACGCCACGTACATGCAGACAATCATGCGCCACTTCAATAATCCGCGTCTGAAAAGTCTGGCCGATGTTGGCGGAGTGCCATTCTTGAAGGAGTGGATCACCACGGAGCCGGAAATTGGCAGTATTCTGGCGATCATGCCCCTGCCCGATCTCTGGGTGGCCACGGGACGGCAGGCAGTGCCAAACAAGCTGATGTTTTTCGGCTATCGTGAAGGTCAGGACTACGATCTGAACGCGCTCTGGAAGGCCCACGCCGCCTTCTGGCGGGAGCCGTTCATGACCGACCTGCTCCGCATCGTCGCCGGGCACGGCATGCTGTCGCAGTTGGCGCAACAGCTTCTGCGGCAATCCAGCATGGTGGCCAACAACTTCGGAGTGCTGCTTGAAGACTGCGGCCGCGACGCCGAAGGCTGGGAAGCCTACCAGTACGCACGGACGTTCACTCCGGACAACATCAGCGCGCTGATGAACCAGTACGCCATGCTGCGGCGCGGCTACGAAACGGCGGACTCCGACGAGGTGGTGGCGGATTTCGAAAATGCCATGGGCCGCGTCAAAGATCATTACCGCATCTGGGCCGTGTCGCGCTACTACGGCTACATCCGGCTGCCGGAGGCGTTTGTTGATCTCGGCATGACCTGGGCGCTTTCTGGTCAGCCCGGCATGGCCGTCATCGGACTGAAGAAGGCCATTGAACTTTCGCCCGCCGGACAAACGGACCTGATGACAGCCTCGCTGGCCGGAGTTTACCTCGGCAATGACCAGATTGAAGAAGGCGAAATGCTTTTCAAGCAACTGCTTGATCGCAACCCGAAAAACAGCGGCGCACTGCTTGGTCTGGCGCGGGCGGCAATTCGCCGCCGCCAATATACAGAGGCGGACGCCTACTTGAAGCAGGCCGAACAACTCGGGGTGCCGAAGGAACGCCTGGCGCTCGACTACGCCGTCATGGAGCTGTTGGCGGGGAAGACCGACCAGGCCCGCGTGACATTGCAGGAAGTGGTGGAGCTGGCGCCTGATATGACAGCGGGCTGGGCGCTGCTGGCAACGGTCATGATCAAACAGAAGGATATGACGGCATTGCGCGAAGTCGAACGCCGGCTGGCGACGGCCAAGAATGACTTTGTGGCATTGATGGTGCGCGGCCAGATTGCCATGACGCGATCGGACCTGTCGTCCGCCCGCAAATTGTTCGAACAAGCTTTATTGATACGCACATCGAGCACGGAAGCGCTGGAAATTCTGCTGCAACTCGATGTTCGCGAAGCGCGCGCCGACATCGCC
>JBAXJV010000140.1:0-7309 GCA_037137675.1 bacterium
GTGTTGACCACCTTGCCGACTACTGAGAAAATCTTGGTGCCCTTCGATGTGCCGCTGCCAATCGCTGCGTACCAGTCGGCGCCGCGCGTGATGATGATTGGAACATTGGCCCAGGTTTCGACGTTATTGATGTTCGAGGGTTTGCCCCAGAGTCCGTTTTCCACAGTATGAATATACTTGGCGCGCGGCTCGCCGGGCTTGCCCTCGAGGGACGCCATCAGCGCGGTGGATTCTCCGCAGACGAATGCGCCGCCGCCCTTGAACACGTGAATCTCGAAATCGAAGCCCGAGTTGAGAATGTTATGTCCCAGAAAGCCCCGCTCGCGGGCCTGCGCAACGGCCAGGTTGATGTGCTTGACCGCCAGCGGATACTCCTCGCGAACGTATATATAACCTTCACTCGCGCCGATGGCGTAAGCGCCAATCAGCATTCCTTCGATCACCCGGTGCGGGTTGCCTTCCAACAGGCTGCGGTCCATGTAGGCGCCCGGATCGCCTTCGTCGGCATTGCAAATGACGTATTTCGGAGTGCCATGCGCCTTGCGGCAGGATTCCCACTTCCGCCCGCTGGGAAAGCCGCCGCCGCCCCGGCCGCGCAAGCCTGCGCGGCTGACTGTGTTGATGATATCCTCCGGCCGCATTTTGAGGGCTTTGGCGAAAGCCCCGTAGCCGTCGCAGCGCGACAGGTAGTGATCAATGTTCGTCGGAGAAATGCGGCCATTGTCGCCAAGTATGATGCGATTCTGCTTCGCGTAGAAGTTAATGTCCTGTTCGTGAACCTGCGGCTTGTTCGTCGCGGGGTCATGGTAAAGCAAGGCTTCGATGACACGGCCGCCGATAACCGTCTCGCGCACGATGGCGGGCACCGCTTGCGGAGTTACTTTCTGATAGAAGATATTCTCAGGCTTCACCACCACGATGGGGCCGCGATCACAGAAACCGTGGCAGCCGCTCTGCACGAAATCAACTTTCGCGCTCACGCCGAGACGTTCAAGTTCCTGGCGCACGGCTTTTGCCACCAGCTCGCAATTATAAGCCTGACAGCCCGTGCCGCCGCAGACCACAATGCCGACCTGCTGCTTCATCAGCCGCGAGATGTCGATCGGCTGCCCATCATCAAGTGGTTTTGCAGGTCCGCTGGCCTCGTCAGGCACTGCGGGAGTGTCCACGCCGGCAAGCAGCTTGGGCAGCGCTGCCGGCGAGGCCTGATAGTAACGTCCATCAATAACAACCACCGGTCCCAGCGCGCAGGCCCCCAGGCAGTTCACCGTTTCCAGTGTGAACTGTCCGTCCGGGGTGGTCTCGCCCGGCGCCACATTCAGCAGCCGGCTAAGATCGTCGAGAATGCGCGGCGCCCCGCGGACATGGCAGGCCGTTCCCGTGCAGACCTTTACAGTATGCCGCCCGCGCGGCTTGAGGCTGAAGGCGGTGTAGAAAGTGGCGACGTGATAAACATCTGAGAGCGGCAGGTCAAGCCGGTCCGATACCATCCTGAGTGCTGTCTCCGGGAGATAGCCGCAGGCCGCGTTTACGTCCTGCAGCACGGCAATCAAAGACGAGCGCGCCGGCGCGTGCCCGCCCAGCGCCGCGTCCACTGCGGTTGCAACTTGGATGGTTGCCTGAGAGTTCATGGTGCGGATTCCACTGACCCCCGCTCGATTTGCAACAGATAGGCGCACCGCTTCTCACGTGTAACCCCGGCGAGGTCCCTGAACTCCAGAGCGCCGACCGGGCACGCTTCTACGCAGGCGGGCAGCTCGCCGCGCGCGATCCGCTCAAAGCACTGGTCGCACTTGATGATGGCTTTCGAAAAGCGGTCCATCCGGATCACTCCGAAGGGACAGGCCAGCACACACGCCCGGCATCCCACACACAAGGCGTGGTCAATCAAAACGGGGCTTTCCGTGTCAGTGCGGTGCAGCGCACGCGTTGGACACACGGTCACGCACGGCGCGTCCTCACACTGCCGGCACTGGAGTGGAATGGCGTAGCCGTTGCCCTGCTCGACGGAAACGCGCGCTGCCGGGGCGGGCGTTTCGTGAATGGCCTCCGCAAGCAGCTTGGACTGCGAGTGCTCAACTGCGCAAGCCAGCTCGCAGGACTTGCAGCCCACGCAGCGTTCCGCTTTGACAATGAGCATGCCTTTCATGCCAGTTCCGCTTTCTCGATAAACGACCGGGAGTACATCATGGGGCGCAGTTTCAAGGCCGCCCGCTTCTTGTCCATGTGCGCCATCATCAGGTGCGCGGCCTTGACCGGATCGCCCTCGAAGCAGAACTTCCCGCCCAGGATCTGCTCTACTTCGCTGGTCAGAAAATCTGTAACTTCCCGGCTGCCGTAGACGCGCATGGCAGGGCTGTAGTTTACGTAAGCGCCCGACGCAACGCAGTAGAAGCCGATCGCGATGGCCTTTTCGCACATGGCCTCGGGCGCGGCGCCAGCGATCGGCAGGTCCGACAACTTGTCGCCCAGTCCGCCTTCGTTGATCATTTCGCACAACGCGACCAGAATGCGGCTGTTGTCAACGCACGAGCCGAAGTGCAGCACTGGAGGTATGCCGACGGTCTCGCAGATTTCCTGCAGTCCCTTGCCGGCCCACTTGGCTGCGGCTTCAGGTTGCAGCAGGCCAACCTTGGAGCAGGCCGTAGCCGCGCAGCCAGTCATCACCACCAGTACGTCGTTGGCGATCAACTCGCGCACCATCCGCACATGGCTGTCATCCTGCGTCTTCTTGACCGTATTGCAGCCGATTACTGCGGCGACACCACGCAGACGTCCTGAAATGATGGCGTCGTTCAGGGGCCGGAACGAGGAGCGGTAACTTCCGCCCAGGTGGGTGAAGGTGTTTGCAACAGTGAAGCCCGCCACCAGATCGTTCTTATGCTCCGGAATATCAACATGCTTGCGATTGGGGAAATTATCGATGGCAATCCGCACCAGCTCTTTGGCCGTATCGTAGGCCTGTTCCAGTTTGAATTCGATGTGCATAGCGCCAGGCATGCGCGCCTTTTCGCTGGTGGTGAGAACTTTGGTATGGAAACGCGCGGCATGCTCGATCAGCGCAGGCATGATGCACTGCACGTCAACCAGCATCAGGTCCACTGCTCCGGTGGCGACAGCCAGTTCCTGATGCAGGAAATTACCCACCACGGGGGCGCCCTGGCGCATCAGGATTTCGTTGGCTGTGCAACAGATGCCGCCCACGACGATCCCGTTAGCGCCTTTTTTGGATGCCAGCGCCAGCAGTTCCGGGTCGCGGCTGGCAGCCACCACCATTTCCGAAAGCGTTGGCTCATGGCCGTGCACCACGATGTTGACGGCGTCCTTTTTCAGCACGCCCAGATTAACCTGGCTGCGCACGGGCATCGGAGTTCCGAACAGAATGTCTCCGATGTCGGTCGCCAGCATAGCGCCGCCCCAGCCGTCGCCGAGCGAGGTGCGAAAGCCGTGCATGAGCAGGTTTTTATAATCGGCATCTACTCCTTCATGGGTGCGATGCAGTGTTTCCACGATCTCACGGTCAATGCCGCGCGGGATCAGCTTGAGTTTGCGCCAGTTCTCGACCGTCGCCTTGGGCGCGCGCAACGCGGCAAACTGCACTTCGCCTTCCTGGCGGCCAAACTCCTCCATCGCGTTAAGTGCCAGAGCCTTGGCAATTTCTCCGGTTGTCTTGCCGTCCACGCTCAGGCCGCGCTCGCGGGCCAGAGCCTTGAGCCGCTCGGGATTCTTGATGGAGAACCCCTGTGCCTCGTCTGTCGCCGTGAGTAAAAGGGTGTGAACAATGTCCCGCCCGTGGTCGGAGTGGGCTGCGGCGCCGGCGGCGACCTGGCGTATCAGGTGGCGTGCGGCAATTGTGGCGGCGTTGGCGCCGCAAACGCCGCGCGTGGGTTCCTCGCCAAAGGGGTTGATGCGGCAGGGGCCCATGTCGCAAATGCGGCAGCATACGCCCAGTTCGCCAAAGCCGCAGCGTGGCTGTTGCTGCTCATGGCGCGAAAAGGCTGTGCCAATGTCACATTCGTCGGCTTTTTGCATCATCTCCAGCGCCGCCGGATCCACGCTTCTCGGTTGTTTATCTTTCATAGCCAGTACCCACTCCTATCCGCCTGATGCTGCAGGTTTGTTTTTTAGAAAGGCGACAATTTCTTGAACGACCTGTTCGGCTGCCGGGCTGGCGCCAAAGACACCACTGCCCCGTATTTCGGTATCCACGAGACGACTGTCATACGGCAAAAAACCGGCAAAGGGCAGGTCGCTCATGAGCTCCATGAGCGATGCTTTATCCGCATCCGAACGGATTTTATTGCCAATCAAGCTGAGCTGTTTAATGCCGAGGTCGGCAGCCAGGTCGCGCACGCGAAGTGCCGTTTCCACGCTGCGACGCCCTGGCTCGACGACGATCAGCAAGCTGTCCACCGTCCGGACAGTACCACGGCTGAGGTGTTCTACGCCAGCCTCCATATCCAGCACGAGGTCGGTTTTTTCATCCAGCAGCAGGTGGGAAATCAGCGCCCGGATCAGGCTGTTTTCAGGGCAGTAGCAACCGGCGCCGCCTTTTTTCACAGCGCCGGCTACCAGCACGCGGATGCCGGCAATTTCCACGGCATACCGCCCGGGTATGTCATCAACAAACGGGTTGAGCCGGAACATGCCGCCGGTGGTGCCGGGCTTGACCCCCATTTTTTCCTCGATCAGGGCATGCAGCTCGACCAGCGGTTTGACGTCCCCGGGGTGGGGGTGCCCCATGCAGGCCAGCAGGTTGGAGTCAGGGTCGCAATCTATCGCCACGACGTCACGGCCTGAGGACTTTAACGCACAGGCCAGCAGCGCGCTGACAGTGGTTTTACCCACCCCGCCTTTTCCTGATATTGCAATCTTCAACTTTGAGAGGCCTTTCTTAAAAGGCGACGCTTGCCGTCATTCCAAATCAGCTTTGCATATCAAATTCGCCAAGCCTGCTCCGCAAACCAAAGGAACGATACACTGCCACAACGTGGTAGTCAAGTTAAGAGGACCGCTAAGCTGGAATATCTCGCTCCGCATGGACGGGAAGCACCGGAAGCCAGGTCACGGCCAGGCGGTACACAAGCGCAATGGTGCATACCAGGCCGATGGTAAGGGCAAATTCACTGATGGCCGGCAGATAGGCTTTTTCCGCATAGGCCGGTTGATAGGCGATGAAAAAAACCGTGCAGCGGTTAAGCAGGACGCCGGTTATATACATGGCCGCAGCCATCATGAGCCCGCGGGGAGAGCGGCGTATGTCAGGCGACAGCAGCATGACAAAAGGTACAATTGTCAAAGCGCCGAATTCTATCCAGAACATGGCCGCTGGCAGCGAGCCGTCGAGCAGGAACACCTGCGTGCCACGGTAGAGCATGTCTGAGAACTTGATCACGATGTAGAGCCCCAGTAAAAAAGCGAAAATTCGCGCCAGAGGCGTGAGCATTTGCATTTCTGGCTTCCGGTCAAAACTGCGGGCTGCGAGCATGGATTCAAATGTGACCATGGCCAGTCCCACGGCCATAGCGGATGTCAGGAAGAAGACCGGCGAGATCTGGGAGGCGTACAGCGGATGCATTTTGTAGGGAGCAATCACCATCATTGTCCCGAGCGATGACTGGTGCAGGCAGGAGAGCGTGATTCCGGCAAGGATAAACACAAACATGACCTTCTCGAGTGCATATTTAAGCAACCTTAGCAGCAGGTCGGTTTGATCGTTTAAGCGGCTCAGCTTTCCGGGCAGTTTCACCCTGCCGATAAACCGCTCGCACACGATGGGAATGAATTCAATATAGAGCACGGTGAGGTAGCACATCACGCAGATGCCTACTTCGAAGAGCACGGAGTTTCCTTGCCACATTGAAGGCAGCATGGGATGCCATACGTTGTACCACCGACCCAGATCGAACAGCAGGCCTATGGCGACAAAGGTGTAGCCGAGAGCCGCAGTCAGGAGCGCCGGGCGGACAAGCGCATGAAAATGTTCGCGCTGAAATAGATAAACCAGAGCGCTGCTGGTGAAGCCGCCCGCAGCCAGCGCGACGCCGGTGGCCACATCTACGCCGATCCAGAGCCCCATCGGGTACTGATCAGTGAGGTTTGTCGCGGCCCCCAGTCCGAAAAGCATCCGGTATAGACCGCACCCTAAGCCTGTGAGCATCAGCGCCGTCAGGATTTTTGTGCCGGTGGTGAAGAACTTTTTATCCACTGGGGCGGCCTGTCCGAAAGCACTCATGTTTCAGGCGCTTCCTGAGCTGTTTTTTTGCGCACCGATAGATACCACCAGATTCCGCCCAGCGCTGCATATAAGCCCAACGGCGGCAGAAACCACTTGAATATCGCGTGCTGAATCGGCTCTGTATATCCGGGTATCGGGTGATAGCCCAGCTTGGGAAAGCCGAGGCTCTGGAACGGGATTCCGGAAAGGTATAGCCAGGCCGTGCCGCCGGCTTCGTTTTCACCGTAGATCTGAGGAAGGTAGCGTTTCAGGTTGACGCGTATCCGGCGCCTGGCCATGTCCAGCAGGCTGGAGCGCTTGCCAAAGGTCATCACTTCCATGGGGCAGGCCTGCACGCAGGCGGGCGGCAGGCCCTTGCTGAGGCGCGCCTGATGACAGAAATGGCACTTGCGCAGCTGCGGCGTGAAGGCGTTGCCGTATTCGTAGCCCGGCACCTGAAACGGACAAGCTACCATGCAATAGCGGCAGCCGATGCATTTCCCGGAATCATACAGAACCGCCCCGGTGGCATCGCGGGTCAAAGCTCCGACGATGCATGCCGATACGCAGGCCGCATTGCTGCAGTGCATACACTGGAACTTGGCATAAACAGGTTGGGCGGAATTCCCGGGATCACGGTACCGGTTAACGACCGTGTAGGCCGTATCATCCATGCGCCGTTGCTGCTCAAACACTTTCTGGTCAGCGTAGGATTCCGCCGCCCGGCGCGGAAGATCGGTGTTGATTTCGTTGCAGGCCTTTTCGCAGCGGCGACAGCCGACGCAGCGGGTTGTGTCAACCAATACGCCGTATTGGTCCGCACTTGCCCGGACAGCCCCCGCCTGGCATGGCTGCGCGCCAGCGCTGGATGCTTTTCCGCACACGGCCAGGCTGGCAAGGCCGCCGAGTTGTCCCAGAAAATTCCTTCTACTTCCGATCATCGTCGTGATGCCTTGCAAGCCGGGGTTAGTTGCGCCAACACTATTGCGTTTTCTTTTTTTCTTTATGACAGCCCGTACAGGCTTGCGGCATCTTTTCTTCCGCACGCCCCATATTACGGTGACATCCAAGGCACTGCTGGTGATAAGCGCC
>JBAXJV010000141.1:0-7294 GCA_037137675.1 bacterium
TTATTCCCGGAATCCTTTGAAAGCACGCGACCGCTTCTGACAATAATTTCCTGACCGCCGCCGGCATTGCTGTCCTGCACGTTGACCCCGGCTACGGATTGGGCAGCCGGTGCATTGGTGGCCAGATTGAGATACCACCAGGTTCCGGGCACCGTGGAGTTAAGCGTGCAGTTTTTAAGCGTGAGTGTACCCGAAATACTGTTGGTGCTATTGGCGGCAAACTGGACCAGCTTGTCAGTATTGGTGCAGGAGAAATTGTAAAACTGGCTGCTGCCATAGACAAACGCCGCGTTGGTGCCTACCAGCGCCACCGTGCTGTTGCTGTCGGCCAGGAACGTGGCCCCGTTGCTGAACGCGGAGACCACCGCCAGAACACGATTCGCCGGAACCTTCAGGATGCCGCTCTCCCGCAGCACCAGTTTATCCACGGTCAGCGTCAACGGACTTCCAGCATAGCCATCGCTGTTCGTCGGAAGCAGCGTCACAGTATTAGAGCAAACCATATCGTTGGCGATGATCAACGTGCCCACGGATTCGCCGGCGCCCCGGTCCGTCAACAACACAGTCCCTGCGGCGCCCTTGCCACGTTGACCGAGCGGACTACTGCCGACCCCTCCGTAAGCCGTCACCGTGCCGCCGGAAACCGGATTGGGGCTCCCCAGTGCTGCGTACGCCAGGTGAATACGTCCCCCACCTCCCCCATAATTGCCGGCACCCGAAATACTCACAGGACCGCCGTTGGCGGAAATGACGCCGGCCCCCTGCAGTCGGTTGCATTCAAGCCACAACGCCCCTCCGGAACCGGACGAACAATTTACAACGCCCGCGGCCCCATTGGCCGAGCTTGTGCCATCCACGGTCAGCGTATCGGTGACGATCAGACGTAGCGACCCGCCGCCAAAACCGCCTTTCCCACCGCTTCCGAGCGCCGTCACATTCGAAACGGCGCCGTATGTGTAGCCTAGTCCATCTGCAGCCATGCCCCCGTACCCACCAGGTAAATTCGTTGCGTAGCTAGCCGCATTATTGGTCGCGTAACCCGGCCCCCCGGCATAAAAGGCGCCTTCGGCAAGCAGCGCCCCGCCAGCCAGAATCGTCACGTTAGAAGCGAAAATTGTCACGCCCAGTCCGTAGCGGTTGTTGTCCGTCCCACCCGCCTCCGTGTTCGCAACCGCCCAGTTGCCCTGGCAGACCACCGAACTGTTGCTGGCAATCGTCAGCGACGAGAAGGTGAAAATGTTTTCGTTCGTGTTCGCCACAAGCACCAGCAGCCCGCCATTGGTCACCACCACCGGATTCGTGAAGGTCAAGCTGTTACCGAAGGTTAATGTGTTGGTCAAAACGAACTGATCCATCGTCATGCCTGTTCCCTGCGATTGCGGAAGCCGGATGGACCCTGACAATCCCAGCGTGTAGACATTCGCCGCAGCGCTGCTCGCCAGAAGTGAGCCGGTGAAATTGTTTACAATTCCGCTGATATCGATCCGTCCACCACCGCCACCGCATATTATATTTTTGCCCGTCTCAGCGCTCACCGTAATGACACCCGTTCCCTGTAGCGTGCCACCCCCGGTAATCCAGATCGAACCGCCCGACCCCATCGAGACGTTTTGTGCCACGTACTGCGCGCCGGCCGACAGGATCCCGTTAATGGTCGCAACCCCCGGAACGATCAGCTTGATGGCTCCGCCGCCGGAATGGCCAGAACCGCCACTACCCAAGGATGTGGGGCCAACCGCACTTCCGTAGCAAGGCGGAGGAACGAGCGCATACGAGCAAAGGTAAGCCCCCCCGCCGCGCCCCCCATGACTTGCACCCGCCGTGTTAACCATGGATTTTCCTGGGCCTGCTTTCGCGTCAAAGCCCTGATTGTCTGAGCGGATGGACGTTCCCGAATCAAGTGTGACATTCGGCACCATGACCGTATAGCCAACGCCAAACGGATTACCGGCCGTTCCACCGCCGATTGCATTTGTGTCACAGGCCAGCATGAGCGTCCCTTCCCTCAGGGATAGATCACCTGAGAGAGTCAGATTCATCCCCCCTTCCACGGCATTTTTGGCAAAGGTCACCATGCCCGTGTAGCCGGCCGCCAGCGTAATGGACTTCAAGTTGTTGCTCACATCATTTGCCGCACAATTCGACACGGACCGCCCATCGAACTCCACCGCTTCACCGGCCAATGGCGCATGGCCTAGCGACCAGTTGGTGGCCGCCGACCAGTTCCCCGACCCGATCCAATAGTTGTTGCCCACCTGTGCGCTGCTGCGATAGGTCACCCAGATGGATTTATTCAGATTGGTCACCGTCCACGTACCGCTGGCGCTTAACAGAAACAGGTTCGTATCAAGCGTGACATCGGACGGAGTCAGATTTGCTGCTGCCCCGCAGGTGATCACCTTGAGGCTGTAATTACGGTTGGTATCGAAGGCCAGCGTCTGGCCCAGAGAATCCATACGGATGATCAGCTTTCCAACGCCAGGCACGGCGGTCATGGTGTTGTTCACCAGCAACCTGTCGTAATGGCCCAGTCTGCTAGCATCGTCGGAAATGTTGTCGATTTCAACCTTAATGACGCCTCCGCCGTTCCAGACCAGGCTGCCCACGGTCAACACACCGCCAACCGTGCCGTCATTTCCGGGAGAGATCGTGCCGCCGTCATAGTTGGTCACGGTCCCTGAAATCGTCCCGTCACCAGCCAGCGTGCCGCCATTGTTGACATTCACAGCGCCCGTGCCGGTGGCGGACCCGGTGGCGTTGGACGCCTGCAAGGTGCCATTGTCGATCGCCGTGACGCCACCATAGGTATTTGCGCCGCTCAACACCAACCACGAAGTGGCGCTGGATTGGATGACGCGGGTCACATTGGAGCCGATAACGGCAGTGATCAGAGTGCTGCCGGAGCCGGAGCCGGAATTAACTACCCAACCCATGTTCGTGATGTTTTGAGTCAAAAGCGAAATCCCGCCATCGATCGCGGTGTTATTCTTAAGCACCAGGTTTCCCGTGCCCCCCACATACTCTGCCGTCAACTTGGCGTCACCCGCGCTGATGTTGGCCAGCGTCGTCCCGGCGCTGTTGACGAGAATCGGCGCCGTGTCAATCGTCAACGCCGAAGAGGCACTAGCCTGGGTGATCGCCGTCACATTAGAGCCCACGCCGCCGCTGATCACCGCCGCAGCGGAACCGGCACCTAAGTTCGTGATGGTACCGCTATGATTGACCGCCACGGCCGAGAGCGTGATGCCGCTGCCATTGGTGGTAATGTTCAGCGCGAGATTTCCGGAACCCGAAATACCGCCGCTCACGCTCATCGATGCCGGCGTGGTCGTATAGAACGTGGCCAAGGTGAGGTCATGATTCTGAAGCGTTACAGCACCGCTAACCCCGAGCTGGTTCTCGGCTCTGATCGTGGCAATGCCGGTATTGTTAGAAGCAATCGTGATCGGCTGCGCGAAGGTCGAATACAGGTACAACACCAACGTGGCATCGTTTGCGCCGGCAATATCGCCGATAGTCACTAGGTTCGTGTTTGCGCCCAAGGCATTGACGGAGAGGATCGCCTTGACCGTTCCAGCCCTGATGATAAGGCCGTTGGTGAAGGTGTTCGCCCCACTCAGGGTCAACATGGAGTTCGTGCTGTTCTGGACGACACGGCTCACCTTGTTGCTGATATTCGCGCTGATCATCGCGCCGCCGGATCCGGTGCCGGAGTTGGTGATGACACCCGTATTATTAATCGTGTTACCCGAAAGCTTGATGCCGTTGACAAGGGAACCATTGTTGTAGATGGTCAGATTTCCCGCCCCCCACACATTTCCCGACAGCGTGAGCAACGCCCCGTTGCTGTTGATCAGAGACGTGCCGTTGCTGTTCACCATCAAGGCTCCGCTGACGTACATTGGCGACGACGCACTGTTCTCGATGATAGCAGTGACGTTGGACCCCACAGTCCCATAAATGTAAGCTGAGGGCGTTGAGACACCCGAATTGACAATCGTGCCGGCAATATTGACATTCGTCACCGAAATAGCGCCATTGGGAAAGAGGATGAGATTGCCCGTACCCGTGATATCACCCCGGAAGGCGAACGCTGTCGCACTGAAGTTATAGGCCAGCGCCAGATCATGGGAATTCAGTATAATCGGGCCGCTATAACTACTGTTGGCGTTATTCGAAATCATGGCCACGCCCAAGTTGCCCGAAGCGATGGAAATCGGGTTGGCATAATTGCCTACAAAAGCCCCCCACAGCGTCGCATCAGCAGAACCGCTCCCGTCACCAATCGTGATCCGGTTCGTGTCCGCGCCAAAGGCGTTGGCGACGGTCCCCTTGACCGTGCCCGACTTGACAAACAGACCGCCCGTGAAGCTGTTCGCACCGCCCAAAGACAATTGGGAGCTTGCACTGTTCTGAACAACGCGTGACACATTGGCCCCGATGGCCGCACTGATCGTCGTCGTGCCAGTGCCTGGCCCAGAATTAGTGAGCGTCCCGGAGGGGTTCACCACGACAGTCGAAAGCGTAATGCCGCCCGCCGCGTTGGCCGCAAGCGTGAGATTGCCACTGCCCGTAATGCCGTTCGTAATGGACAACAAATTTGCCGACGCGTTATTCACGTTCAGGGGGCCAGCCAACACCACCGGCACACCAAACAACTGAGCAACTGCATTTACCCTTTGATTGAACTGCGCAGGAGATCCACTATTATTAAACGTCAGGGTTCCTCCACCGGTCGCTGCAAAATTAAAAGCCAAATAAGGCGTCACGGAGTCGCCGACGTTAAGCACGCCGAGCGTCCTGGACGCAACAGCTCCATCAAGCGTGATGATTTTGGCGACCGTGACGATGTCATTGGTGAACCAGGCCGTAAAGCCCGCCCCGTCGGCAATCGTCCCCCCAGCCCATTTCCCAGTATCGCTCCAATTACCGGCGGCATTGGAAGTCCAGGAGCCATCGCTGGCGAAAGCAGGCTCTGGCAAGCCCATCGTCAACGCCAGCATCGCGAGCAAACCGGCAGCCACGCTATATCGCAAGCGTTTACAGATTGCAGCTTTGATCATGTTACACAACCCCTTTATGCAGCCTACATTCCGGCCATGTTGCATCCCGATCTTCTCAATATTGATCTGTACATCAGAATAGTACAGAAAGCGCCGGGATGAGGCAAGCTGAAATCCGCTAAAAATAACAACTGGCCAGATGGTAATTGTCTTTGTATATTCAGTTTGTTAGGTTACTTAAACTACACCCCATTGACTAGTACAATAGTTTGTCACAGGAATACTCATGCGATCAAAAGTGCTTTTGACTGGGCGGGCGCCAATGCTTTTGCCGGAACAGATTGCCCAGCGATTGAAGCATGATATTCAGGAGGGGCGTTTTGATAAAGATGCGCCATTTCCTTCGCATCGCGATGTTTGCAAGATTACAGGCGCCAGCCTTAACACAGTCCGGCACGCTCTGGATATTCTGGAAAGGGACGGGCTGATCTACCGCCGTCAGCGCAGCGGCACCTATGTCAGCAATCAAACCAGGGGGAAGCTGGCCTCTGAAGAAAAATGCGGCCTCGCCTGTATCAACATTATTGAACCGGAACAACCGGATACGCGCGCAAGCATACGCGCCGATTATCTGGCCGGATACGCTGAGGCGCTGAAGGCGTCGCCGATCGAATTGCGCTTTGTGCCATGGGCGGACCTGACCGGCAATCCCGAAGCTGCATATTCAAAACGCTACGCCCAGAGCAGGCAGGGCTTTATTTTGCTGAACATCGTACCGCCGGATTTTTTACTCTGGCTGCTGGGTAAACACGCAGCCCTCGTGGTACAGCACTTCTGTTACTACAACGCCGGCAATTTACCGAAACACAACCGCATATATGTGAACAAGGTGGGCGGGGCTTTCGATGGCACGCGCCACTTGCTTGATCTGGGCCACCGGCGTATTGCCTTTGCGGGCCGTGTTTCGAAGCCGAACGCTCCGCCTGCAGTCTACGAAGGCTACCGGATGGCCTTGCTCTGCGCAGGGTTGGGCGTTGAAGACAACGATGTTTTCGATTTTGGCACAGACGATATTGAGCTAGCGCTGCCGCATGTGCGTCAATGGTTTGCCGATAACACCTGCCCGGATGCCGTATTCGCGCAAACCGATGCCATGGCCATTGCGGTATTGCGGGTGGCGTCCGAAATCGGAGTGCGCGTCCCGGAAGATCTAAGTGGGGTGGGATTTAACGGACTTCCCATCTCTGCCACGGCAACACCACCGCTCACCACTGTTGCCGATCCACGACGCAGGCTGGCCCGCGAAGCCATAGAAATGCTGCTGAACACATCAGCTTCGGGCAGCGCGACCTTTGAAACCCGCATTCTCAATTGCCACCTTGTCATTCGAGGCAGCACTCTGTCGAAGTCGTCCAGCAAAAAGCCGGCATAAAAATCTCGAAACCTGCTCTGGTTGTGGTAATGACTCGGGGGATTCACCACGAAGAATTCGAAGAGCACGAAGAAATAAAGTTTTTCTTTCCATCTGCCTTCGTGTGCTTCGTGAACTTCGTGGTGAACTCTTGATTGTTTTAGTTCCGGCTATGTCGGGTTGGAAGTGGTCACGAGCTTTTACAAACACTGAAGGAGAGGCCCAAGATGAAGAAATTTATGGCCCTGATTGCTTGCAGTATGCTGGTTGGCTGCGACTATACCGTTCCGCTGGTTAAAACGCCGGCGCTGGAAATAGACCCCGGAATTGTCGGATTGTGGCAGCGATCGAAAACGGACGGACAAGCCGAGAGCCTGCTGGTGCTGCCACTCGGCAGGCTCGAGTACATGCTTTCGTTTCCTGCCGGATCAAAGGACGCCATGTTTGCACGTGCCTGCCTTGTTCGTATAGGCAAGCAGACGCTCGTACAATTGGAATGGCTTGGTACTGCGCAGGGCAAAGTGCCTGAAGATACCCGGGTATTCCAATTCGCCGCCTACGCGCTTGCAGGCGACACAATCAGCATAAGTATGTTGAATACCGGGATCGTGAAGAACGAGGCCACGTCAACCGCCGCCCTGACCAAATCCATCGCAGACAATCAGGGCAATCCCGACCTCTTCAAAGAAAAAATGATTTTCAAAAAGGTCGCCGTTGCGAAGGATCCTTGACTGGCTTCTACCGATCCATCGGCCGGCTTTGTGCCAGCAGTCCTACCTGAAAAGCAAGAACGTGCCGGGCGCCTTTACAAATAACCAATGGATATTATTCCCGGAATCCTTTGAAAGCACGCGACCGCTTCTGACAATAATTTCCTGAC
>JBAXJV010000142.1:0-7288 GCA_037137675.1 bacterium
CATCAAGCGTGACGACGCTCGGCGCTCGTCGGGCTTCTGGGTCAAGGCCACCTGTTCGAATGCCCCCTCCCAAATGGCCGAAGCAATGGCGCTCGACAAGAAAGGCCATTGGCGGGCAGCCGGACACGCCTACCGGGCCGTCGTGTACGTCTGGCCCGATGCCTCCGAAGCACCCGTGGCCCAAATCGCTTACGCCCGCACTTTGGAGAAGCGCGGACGGGACCACGATGCCTTTCTGGAATATCAGTATCTGGTGGATTACTACGCCGGACAGTTTCCGCACGACGAAATCATGGGCCGCCAGCTGGCTCTGGCCAGTCGTCTGCGTGACACAAAACGCATGCGCTGGTTTTTCGGCGGGTTTCATTCGCCGGAAAGCGCGCGGCCGCTTTTCGAAAAACTTGTCGCGAATGCCCCCTCCTGGACCAACGCGCCCTATGCCCAGTTTCAGATCGGCCGTATTCACGAGCAGTGCGATGAGTTCGAAGAAGCCATGGCCGCCTACGATGCTGTGCAAAGCCGGTACTATTCTGCCGCTTTGGCTCCCGAAGCGGCCTTCCGTCGTGCGGCGTGTCTGGCCGCGCTCAGCGACAGTCGTCCTAGCGATGAGGCAACTTGTGAAACTGCCCGCCTTGCATTGCTCCAGTTTTCACGCGATTTTTCCGCCACGGCGTTTTCTGGCAAGGCACGCAGCGAAGTTGACCGGATGGACCTGCGCCTGGGCGCCATGGCCTATGAAAAGGCCAATTACTACGATAACGTAGTTCATCGTCCGGCTGCGGCAATCCCGATGTATGAGGCCTTCTTGAAGCGGTTTCCTAACGATCTCCGGGCTGTAGTCGTACGAACACGATTGGCAATGTTGAGGAAAGGATGATGCGCATGAGTATGCAACAGGTGGGACGCGGGTTGGCGGCGCTGGCACTGTGGTTGGGCGTCTGGCTGTGCGGCGGATGCGCAGGCTATCAGCTCGGCACATCGCTTCCGGCAGGCGTGCGCACAGTCTACGTGCCGATGTTTGAGAACGGCACGGATCAGGCGCGCATTGAGTTCGACACCACCAACGCCACAATTCTGGAATTCGCGAAGGACGGTACGCTCAAGGTGGTGGATCAGAAGATCTCCGATACGATTCTGATTGTGCGCGTGACCAAGTACGAGTTGCTGCCCGTGCGTTACGAGTCAAACCGGCTTACTACTACGGCCGAGTACCGTCTGGTGCTGACCGCTGAGATGACGTTTAAAACCATTAAATCCGGCAAGATCAGCGTCAAACGCACTGGTATTACCGGCGAGACCGTGTTTGCGGTAGCTGGCGATCTCTCCGTCGCCAGTCGCAACGCGCTGCCGAAAGCAGCTCAGGATCTGGGCTATCGCCTGGTCCGCGCCGTGGTGGAATACTGGTAAGTTATTATATGTGCGAAAGAGCTTCAGCATGAAAATAGGCGTACCGAAGGAAATCAAGGTCAAAGAAAACCGGGTGGCGTGCACGCCGGGTGGCGTACGGATGCTGGTTGCGGCCGGTCATGAAGTGCTCGTGGAAGTTGGTGCGGGTCTGGGCTCCGGGTTTGACGACGAGCATTACCGGCAGATGGGTGCCACGCTGGTGCCAGGCGCCGGGGATGTGTGGTCAGCCGATATGATCATCAAGGTCAAGGAGCCGATCGCTACCGAATACCAATTTCTGCGCCCGGGGCTCCTGCTTTTCACCTATTTGCATCTGGCGGCCAATCGTACTTTGACCGATCAATTAATCTCCAGTCGCACAACCGCCATTGCTTATGAGACGGTGCAGGTTGGCAAGCATCTGCCGCTGCTTGAGCCGATGAGCGAGATTGCCGGGCGAATGGCTACGATAGTCGGCGCGCATTATCTCAGTAAAGCACAGGGTGGCAAAGGCGTCCTGCTGGGTGGAGTGCCCGGCGTACTTCCGGGCAAGGTGCTGGTGATTGGTGGCGGGACCGCCGGCATGAACGCCAGCCGCATGGCCACCGGCCTTGGAGCCGAGGTCACCATTCTGGAGGTGGATCTTGAAAAGATGCGCTTCCTCGATATTTCGCTGCACAGCACTGCCCACACCCTCTTCTCGAACGAGCAGAACCTCATGGATGAACTGCCCGCCGTGGATTTACTCGTCGGCGCCGTGCTTGTGCCAGGTGCAAAAGCTCCCAAGCTCATCGGACGGAAAATGCTCAGCGTGATGCGGCCTGGCTCGGTGTTCGTTGATATCGCGATTGATCAGGGCGGGTGCGCCGAGACGTCGCGTGCGACAACGCACGAAGACCCGGTTTACATGGAGGAAAACGTGTTGCACTACTGCGTGGCAAACATGCC
The DNA here is from genome assembly GCA_037137675.1 of bacterium. GTDB lineage: Bacteria > Verrucomicrobiota > Kiritimatiellia > CAIKKV01 > CAIYGI01 > CAIYGI01. The sequence continues at coordinate 2,335 of JBAXJV010000142.1, forward strand.
CGGTGCTTATGCGCGCACCGCGACGCAGGCGTTGACGAACGTGACGCTGCCCTATGCCGCGAAGTTGGCGGGACTGGGGTTTGAGAGAGCGATCGAGCGCGTGTCAGAGTTGCGCCCGGGAGTCAATACGTGGCAGGGCCAGATCACCTGCCAGGGAGTTGCTGAGGCGTTCGGATCGGTTTGCGGTGTATTGCCGGAAAGATTCTAGAGCGCGGACTGAATCTGGTCAGGTGCAGCGCTCCAGCCACGCTGGCGAGGCCCAGGTGCATTGCCCGCCGAGTAGTGTGGCCACAACGCGACCATGAAGGCGCTGCCCTATAAACGGGCAATTTTGCGATTGCGATGCCAGATCCTTCACGGACATAGTCCATTCGGTGTCCAGATCCAGCACCACGAGATCGGCCGGAGCGCCATGCTCCAGGCCGGGCGCGGGAAGTCCGAGCACGCTGGCGGGGCCCAGGGTCCAGCGCGCCACCCAATCGAGCACCGCCATCCGCTGTTCTGTGACCAAGGCGCGATACGTGGCGCCGATAGCGCTCTCCAATCCCAGCGCCCCGCACGGAGCATCCATCCAGCCCAGTGCCTTGCGCTCCTGGATGTGCGGCGCGTGATCGGTTGCCAGTACGCCGATCGCGCCATCGGCTACCGCTTGACGCAGCGCAGCGCGGTCTGCGGCTGTGCGCAGTGGGGGTGACATTTTGAAGTTGGTGTCGGTGTCAGGAATGTCGTCGTCGCAGAAAAATAGATGGTGGGGCGTCGCTTCGGTGGTCACATTGACTCCGGCGCGGCGGGCTGCTGCCAGCAGTGGCAGGCTGGCTGCCGCTGAGATGTGCTGCACATGCAGGGCGCCGCCAGTTTCTGCAGCCAGCTCCAGATCACGGGCAATCAGGCTTGTTTCCGCCGTGGCCGGTATGCCAGGAAACCCATGGCGTGCAGCGAACTTCCCGTCGTGTGCCACTCCGCAGGCGGCTGGATCAAGCGCGTGCTGCAAGAGCGGGCGATTCAGGCGGGCGCAGACGGCCAGCGCTGCGCGCATCAGCCGCGTGTCAGCCACGGCGCTCCCATCGTCGGTAAAAGCCACGGCGCCGGCCGCCGCCAGCGCCTCGATATCGGACAGCTCGCGTCCAGCGCGCTCGCTGGTGAGGCAGGCCGAAGCCAGCACGCGTGCGGTGGTGGCGACTGCGGCATGCCGTGCCAGCGCGGCCCGCAGGCGATCCGGGGTGTCAATGGGCGGCCGGGTGTTGGGCATGGTCAGGACGGTTGTAAACCCGCCGCGTGCCGCCGCGCGCGCGCCGCTGGCGATTGTTTCGGCGGCTTCCCCGCCGGGCTCGCGGAAATGCACATGCAGGTCTACGAATCCCGGCGCCACTGCCCAGCCGCGGGCATCAATCCGGGGGATTTGCAAAGCCGGTGCAGGCGCAGCGATACGGCCGTTAATTAATGTCAGACAGCCCGGGCCATCCCGCCTCGCCGACGGATCAAGTAGCCGCACGTTTTCCAGCGTTAAACCGGATGCCATGCCGTTCATATCGTCTTAGGTTCCAGAATCCTGTGCACGGCATTCTGAAACTGCTCGCGATCAAAGGGCTTTTGGAGGAAGCGCCACGGCCCGTGAGGTAAGCGTGCGCGCAGTAATTCCCTGGAAAAGCCGCTCACAAGCAGCAGGTTGGCTGTGGGATTAATGGCATACAGGGACTCGATTAGGGTGCTGGCTGGCATGCCGCCGTACATGGCATCCAGAACAAACAGCTCGGTACGGTTGGCGGATGCCTGCAATTGAGCTGCGACCGCGTCGCGCTGCGTCAGACAGCGGGCCGCGATGCCGGCGTCTTCGAGATGGGTGGCCATTTCACGGCAGGTTTCAAGATCGTCGTCTATCACCATGGCATGCCGGCGGGGTGAGGTGCGTGCGCTTTCGGTTGAGACCGGGAAATATAACGCCATGGTAGTTCCGCGGTCGGGGTCGCTTGTGGTGCGCACCCACCCTCCACAACGCAATGTAACCTGCTGAATCAATGTTAGTCCCAGATCGGATTGAAATTCGGAAGACTTGGCTGTGGAAGGCGCCTGGCCGGGCTTGGGTAACGGTTCGTTCGTGCTGTCGGCGTTGGCATTGTGCACACGCAGAACTGCATACTCTCCAGGCCGGGCCCGGGGGTTGGCTTTCAAATCGGGCCGTAGTACATGCTGGCGTCGCACTTCTATGGCAATCACGCCGCCTTTTGGCATGGCGTCCGCTGCTGTAAAAAGCAGGTTGACGATGACTTCGCCCAAATCTACGCTGTCGGCTTGCACAATCGGCGGCTGCTCGGCCAGATGAACCTCGATTTTGATGTTCTGCGCGTCAAACGGTGTGCGCACCAGTTCGATGGCGGTATTTACGGCGTCACTCAGCTGTACCGGCGCGAGTGGCGTATGCTCTGCGGCGTGGCCGCTGGCGCGCGCCACGCTCGCAACCTGCCGTGTCAGTGCCCCGACGCGATCTACTGCTGAGACGATGCCCTCGGTATCCTGACGTGCCCGCGAGTCGTTGGGCAGGTAATCGAGCATGGCTTCGGCGCGGACGCGGATGAGCTTGTGCAGATTCGAGGCTGTACGCGAAAGGTTTGACGCCAAAGCGCTGATGGCGGCCATTTTATGTTCTTCGATTATATGCTGCATGCGCTCGCGCTCGGCGGTTACATCCCTGAGCACAACCAGAACACCGCGGATTTGTCCGTCAGCCCCGTTGATCGGCAGATTGCGTGGAGCGACTATACACGGCGTGCCATCGGTGGATTGCATAGACAGGTCGGTGTCGCTCTCGAGTTTGGCGACCGCCGTAGCGGGCGCTGCCGGTTTCTCGGTGAGCCGCAATACCTCCTGCAATGAACGTCCGATGGCGTTTTCAGCCGGGCGCCCCGTCAATTCCGCAGCCATCAAATTGAGAGTAAGAATGTGGCTGTGTGTATCGGTCAGCAGCACCCCCTCGTCCAGTCCATCTATGATTGTTTGAAGGGTGGCCCTGCTGGCAATCAGCTCGTTAAAACGCTGGTGGTCCTTAATTGCTAGACGCATACACCATGCCAGCTCGCGGGCCAGATATGGCTTGAAAAGAATGCCGCATGCGTGGGTAACTTCGGCGCGGCGCAAAACGGCGTCGTCGTGGCCGTCGGTCAGGTAGACCACCGGAAGGTCGCCTTTCTCGCGAATCCGTTCCATGGCCTGAATGCCATCCATCTCGCCAGGCAGAATCAGCTCCATCAGTATCGCGTCGGGCTTTAGCCGTCTGGCTTTGCGGATTGCCTCGCGCCCGCTGGCTGCAACGCCAGCTATGCGAAACCCGTGGCGGCGCAGTTGATTTGTCAAATCCTGCGCGGTCAGCGGTTCGCTTTCAACAATTAAAATGCGTGATTTTGTCATAACATCTGCCAGAAGGTAGTCATCATTGCACAGCTATAGAATTGCTGCAAGACGAGATAATGACGATAAAGTCAGCGCCTGGCGTTCCGCAGTAACGCCGGGGCTGAAGCGGTTTAGGCCGCGGCCTGTCAGCTGGAACTGCAAGAGGGCGAATCCCCGATGTCATAAGTGACGCAACGGGCAACCAAGCAGAAACATGCAAATTCTATGACGGCATGCGTTCCATGGACCGCTAGTGAAAATGAGGCTTGAGTGTGGTTGGTTGTTTCTGGCATCTTGTGTCAGGAAAACGCCAGTATAGCTCAGTTGGTAGAGCAGCTGATTTGTAATCAGCAGGTCGTCGGTTCGAGCCCGACTGCTGGCTCCATCCTTTTCGCCTGTAAATCAACGTTATTCCTAATGAAAAAGCCGTGTTTAGTCAGTAGCGGCATTTCAACTCGGCGGACCCACAAGTATCGTTCAAGTGCCGAAAGCACCCTTTTCTGGACAACTTTGGACAAGTTTTGGACAACTGAAAAAGCTGCAATACGCACAGGCATCGTTGACCTGTCTGCGGTCCGCTGAATGGATCGCAATTTACCTCTGAAAACGACGTGTGGTGTGACTGATGACGGGGTGGCCCCGGCCACCTGCGAAACTATGAAATTATGTCCTTCGCCGCCCTTTGCCACCACGGCAGCCAGCCACCCGCCCGCACCGCCGCCCACATCGCACGCGCCAGCCAGTCAGTCACGCCGACGTAGAGCATGATCTCCAAGAAGATACCGTCGCATTCGGCCCGCGTCACGGCCCGCCCGCCGATCTTGCGGTGGCAGTAGAGCCAGTCGTGGAAGAGCGCCGCGATGCCGTAACAATTTTTGCCGTCACCGGCAGGCGGGATGTACCAGGTGAACGCCAGGGGAATTGACGCCCAGTCGAAAACGAACCCTTCGCGCACCGTGGAAAGCTCGCCGGCCGCGGTGCGGTACGACACCGCCGCGCCGAGCATCACGTTCCCGCCCAAGGTGTTGATCGTCTCAACGCCGCCATGGACCAGCCCCGCAAAACGCCCCTCGGGATCTGGAATCGGCTGGATGGCGTCTTCGCTCATCAGTCGTTCTCCCGCCGCCGCACGCACGGCCGCTGCCTCAGTTCCTCAGTCAGCCCCTTGATCGAATCGGAGAGCTTGTCCATGCGCCGCCCGAACTGGCACCCCTGCTGGTAGATCACCCACACGCAGAAGCAGCAGACCGCGCCCAGGATCACCACCACCGGCCACCGGGCCGCCGCCTCAACGGTCTGCGCGTCAGGCAGGAGGGACACACCGCTGGCACCAACCACCGCAAGGCTTCCGACAACGGCTTCAAATTTCCCGTCCATAAATAGGCCCCCCTAAGAAATTACATCGTTTACCAGCCAGCGCTTCCAGCCAGCATTCTGAAGCCAGGTCGCCGGCAAAACAGCGCCATACGTGAACACCAAAGGGTCAGCCCTTAGAATAAGATTCTGCTGAAAAAGTCGGTTGAACCCGTAAACAGGGGGCGCAAAACTATCGGGCCACATACTGATCGTC
>JBAXJV010000143.1:0-7255 GCA_037137675.1 bacterium
CGTTTGTGACTATTCACGCCCCGCCCACTTGCACCACGCCCGGCGGCCTCGGCGAGGCCGCCCTACCATAATCCCCCTACGTCATCGCCCCATTACGCATTTTGGTCGTTGTATAACCATTGACAAGCCCTCTGTGTTTTCAGTATTTACTTCTTTAATGATTTTGTGAACGCACGAAATGAGCAATACATCCACAATTAGCGTTGTGCGGAAGCGGTTGACGGAAGCCGGCGGGAGAACGGCGCAGGATCTGGGCCTGGGCCGGATTGTCGGCCAGATCCTCGTACACCTCTACCTTTCTCGGGGCGAACGGTCGCTCGACGAGATTGCCATGGAACTCGGACTCAGCAAAGCTGCCATCAGTATTGCCGCACGCCAATTGGAGAGTCTTGGCCTGTTGCGCCGTTCCTGGCACAAGAACGATCGCAAGACCTACTACAGGACGGCGGACGATATTGCCACGGCCCTGCATCAGGGGCTGCTGATGCTGGTTCGCAACAAGATGGGGCTTATGGCAAACGAATTGCACCAGGCGGAAGATGAGCTTATACAGGGCAGTGAGAGCGAAGAAACGGCATTTATTCTGGGGCGAATACAACGGGCAAAAAAGCTGCGCGATACCGCCATGGCTGTTTTGGAGAATCCCGTCGTCAAGTTGTTGACCAGGGTGAAGTAAAGCTGACTTCTGAATACCTGAATTTTTACAGCGGCGGCTTGAATCCGTTTTTGAAAATTGGCTCTGGAGAAAGGCGGCGTTAAGCCTTCGCGCTACAAAAGCGGTGCATAATTCACGGGGACGGAGTCTGCCTGGAAATAGACTACGGACTACAGACTACGGACTATATGAGAGATTACAGGAAAATTTCGGCGTGGAAATTGTCGGATGACCTGACGGTTGCCATTTATGAGTGCACCCGGACATTTCCGGTTAATGAACTGTACGGGATTACCAGCCAATTGCGCCGTGCCGCATACTCTATACCCGCCAACATTGCCGAAGGCTCATCGCGGGATTCTCAAAAAAGACTACCTGCATTTTCTGCACATTGCCCGAGGCTCTCTTTCGGAAACCCAATACTTCCTCCATCTCGCCCATCGCCTCGACTATCTCTCAGACGCTTCCTACACAGGTCTCGACACTCAAGTCAGCGAAACATTCCGAACACTCCACGGCTTAATTCAGGCTGTAAAGCAAGAACTGTAGTCCGTAGTCCATAGTCTGTAGTCTGTAGTCTCCCCTCCCCCCCATGCATATAACCCACATAAAAGCCAACCAGCCCTGGTGGACGATCAACTGGCGGGAGATCGTCGAGTATCGTGATTTGCTCTGGATGCTAGTTGTCAGAGATCTGACCGCTGTCTATAAGCAGACAATTCTTGGCCCGTTGTGGTTCATCATTCAGCCCCTGATCACCACGCTGGTGTTTACCGTGATCTTCGGACGCGTGGCCAACATTTCCACCGATGGCGTGCCGCAAATCATCTTTTACATGTGCGGCACGGTTTTGTGGAATTATTTCGCCGGCTGCATGACGCAGGGCGCGAATTCCCTTGTGGCCAACACGAATGTATTGTCAAAAGTCTATTTCCCGCGTCTGATTATTCCGCTTTCCGGCGTATTTACCAATCTGGCTCATTTTACGTTGAACCTGGTCATGTTCCTCGGGTTCTACGGCTATTTCCTATGTTTTACGTCGTCCGGCATGCACCCCCAATGGGGATTGGCGCTTTTCCCGCTTCTGGTCTTACAGTGCGCCTTAATCGGACTTGCCGTGGGCCTATGGGTCGCGGCGCTAACCACCAAATATCGCGATCTGCGGTTTGCGCTGACCTTCCTGACGCAGATCTGGATGTACGCCACTCCGATTGTGTACCCTGCCTCGCTGGTGGTAAGACCATCCATGCGAATTCTGCTCTGGAGCAATCCGATGTCGTTCATTGTTGAATGTTCCCGCTGGATGTTTACGGGTACCGGCACGGTCACCGCGCTGGCGGCTTTGCTGAGCATCGGCATGACGTTGATTCTGCTGGTCAGCGGGCTCTTCCTGTTCAACCGGGTGCAGAGGACGTTTGTGGATACGATTTGAGCGGGGTTGGAGAGGGGAAGAATTGCTTGATTGCTTGATTGCGGGACATTTTAGGGATTACAGGATTGCGCGAGAATTATGAAACTTTATCACGGTAGCACGATGTGTATCCCTGAGCCGCGCCTTTTGCCAGTTAACCGGCGTTTGGATTTTGGGCCGGGTTTTTATACGACTACCGATATGCAGCAAGCCCGGCGGTGGGCGAACATCAAAAGTCAACGGATCATGGCCCCGCAGGCCGTGGTCTCAGTCTATGAAACGGGCGAAATATTTACTTCAGAAACATTGGCCGTGAAATGGTTTACGCAGCCGAATGAAGAATGGCTAGACTTTGTCATGATCAACCGGATTGGCGATGGCGCAGGCGTAAAAGTATACGATGTGATACGCGGACCGGTTGCCAATGACACACTCTATGAAACTTTGACCCTGTTCGAACGCGGAATCTTGACCAGAACTGAAGCAATCGTCCGGTTGCGAACTCATACGCTGGCCGATCAGGTCGTCTTCTCGACGCCCACGGCCCTTGCGTCATTGCGCTATGAATCATGCGTGGAGGCAACGAGATGAACTCGGAACGCTTTTCCGCCATTCTTTCGCTTAAGGTGTCGGGTCTTGTCGAGTGCCTCATCCATGCCGTCGGCCTTTCTCTTGAGGATGCAATCCGCCGGGTATATTGCTCGAAACTTTATCAAGCCTTGGAACGTGAAGAAACCAAGCTGTGGCACCACAGTCCTCAATTACTGTGTGACTGCCTGATGGCTGAGGCTGAAACAGGACTGCCAGCGCTTCCAGATGAATGATCCAGATACAGACCGAATCATACGCTTTGTCGTATTTTGCCTTGAGGCCTATAAGCATGCAGAAGGCATTAAAGGTGCGGAGGCGGTCGAACGGTTTGAACGTTATGGACTTACGGCCTATCTGCGCGATGGTTTTGATCTGCTACACACACTTGGCCCCGATGCGCTGGTGGATGACATGCGCGACTACATCCGCCGTCGGACGGAAGGTGCAGGAGGGATTGCTTGATTGCGGGATTGCGGGATTGAAAGATTTGGGTGGGTATGGAGAGGATGTCTAAAGAGGAGTTTAAGAAGTGGCTGAAGTTGAGAACGCGCACATTTGCCGTGGATGTATTCAAGCTGGTGGACAAACTGCCCAAAGCGACATCGACACATGTAATATCCTTGCAGTTGGCCAAGTCGGCTTCTTCGATGGGCGCAAATTATCGCGAAGCCACGCGGGCCGAATCCGGCGCCGATTTCGCCCACAAGATTGGCGTTGTCGAAAAAGAATCCGATGAGGCCCTTTTCTGGCTCGAAGCGTTGTCCGAACTCTATCCATCCCCCAATCCCATTCGAACCAGTCTTGATCCGCTTTTTCAAGAGTCGGACGAGTTGATTCGGTTATTCACCTCCATCAAAAAAGGCTGCACTCCCGCAATCAAGCAATTCCGCAATCCCCCTTGACATCCACTCTCCTGCAATCAAGCAATCCCGCAATCTTTAAAATGACCCCCCTCCCGCAATCAAGCAATCCCGCAATCAAGCAATCCCCTCAATCGCCTCCAGCGATTTCGGTCCGAAACCTCTCCAAGTGCTATCAACTTGGAGCCATTGGCCGACACACGCTGGTGGACGAGGTGCAGTACTGGTGGCACAAGGCGCGCGGGCGTGATCCGCGCGAGCACTTCAGCAAGGTTGGGCATACGGCCACCGAGGCCCGCAAAGTCGAGGCCGAGCGGAAAGGCGCGGAGCTATTCTGGGCTTTGAAGGATGTTTCCTTCGATGTGCAGCCGGGTGAAGTTATCGGCATCATCGGCCGCAATGGTGCCGGCAAGTCTACGCTCTTAAAAATCCTCACGCGCATCACGGAGCCCACCTCCGGCGAAGCCTTCATCAACGGACGCGTGGCATCGCTGCTGGAGGTGGGAACCGGTTTTCATCCAGACCTGACGGGCCGCGAGAATGTCTACATGAACGGCACCATCCTCGGCATGAAGAAACGCGAAATCGCCGCCAAGTTTGACGAGATCGTCGCCTTTTCGGAACTGGAACAGTTCATTGACACACCAGTAAAGCGCTATTCCAGCGGAATGTATGTGCGCTTGGCCTTTGCAGTTGCCGCACATTTGGAGCCGGAAATTCTGCTGGTGGACGAAGTGCTGGCTGTGGGCGATGCTGCTTTCCAGCAGAAGTGTCTGGGCAAAATGAGTGAGGTCGCTGGGCACGGACGCACCATCCTGTTCGTCAGTCACAATATGGCCGCAGTAAACCGTCTATGCGGTCGTGCGATATTGCTGGAGCACGGGCGCATCGTTCGGCAAGGCTCTGCGGAAGAGGTCAGCACGGCGTATCTGTCCGTGGGGCCGGACACTGGGCGCAGTGGAAAGACTGCGAATGAAGGGGTCGAACTCCGCGAAATTATTCTTTTTGTTGGCGCGAAGCGCGGAGCGCAAGTCGCCCGCGTTTCGGATGCCTTGCGCGTGCGGATTAATTATACCGTAACGACACCGCAAAGTTTCTATTGTGTGGTTGCGTTCTTTTTCCAAGGCGTACTGGCCTTTGCCACCATGGAGCCGTCGGCACGGTGTTACACGCAACCTGGCGATTATATCGCCGAAGTTGCCATCCCGCCGCACTTGTTGACGGAGGGCATCTATACGGCGGACGTCTATCTGCTCGTGGGCAGCAGCATCTCCCCCCATATACTGGTGCGCTGGAACGAGGCAATGCGATTTAATGTATATGATCCGCTGACGGGCGATTCGGCGCGGGGTGATTACAGTGGTCCTTTCGATGGTCTTGTGCGTCCCAAATTGCAATGGACGGCAGGCAGCGACGATAGACAACGGGTAGAATGATTACCCTGCTCAAACTGCGGCGTGTCCTCAAGCCCAGCGGAATGTGCTGTCTCATTGCACCCTCTTCGGGTAAAGCACATCGTTACCCTATGGACGCTTAACGATTCTATCGCGACGGCTTCGCGGCGCTGGCGCGCTTTATATGGATGGATGTTCTGCATGTGGAAACCAAGTTGTATTCGCCCGACTATGGCGAAGGCGGGCATCTCTGGTAGGGCAGCGTGTTGGTGGTAAAAAGGCGGCATGCGATGCGGCTGCGGAACAAACCCTCGCTGTGCTGGGACGGTGCTGAAGAACCATGTGGTCAACCTGCCTTCGCCTCGACAGGAGGACGAAGCAATGAGCGGGCCCAGATTTATCAAGCTGGGTTGCAAGGGGGAAGAACGAGACCTGACCTATCTTGCCGCGCCTTTCATGGGCCTCGACCTCGCGCGCTTTCATCAAATGGAAAAAGAGTGGAACTCCTTCCGGGTCTTCCGGGATGGTTCGAGTTGTCGGATTAAACGTGTCCCGCCCAAACTGCGGTGGCGGCGAATTTTTAGCGGGAGGCAGGGCCGATGATCTTGCGTGGAGCGAACTCAACACGTTACTACAGAAATGTGCGCGCGGACATGCGCGCCTTTCTGCCGGCTCAGTATCGCACGGTGCTGGACGTTGGTTGTGGTGAAGGGGGTTTTGTGGACACCTTGGGTCCGGACTGTGAAGTGTGGGGCGTGGAACCCTACCCAGCGGCTGCGAATAAAGCCCGTGCCCGCCTTCATCGGATTGAAGAAGGTTTTTTCGAAGACGTCTGTCCTCGACTACCGGAAGCATATTTTGATCTGATCGTCTGCAATGACGTGATCGAACATATGCCCGACCACGAATATTTCTTTCAAAAAGTCCAGCGTTTAATGAAGCCGGGTGGTTATCTGGTGGGGTCTATTCCAAATGTGCGTTTTTTTGACACGTTGTATGAAGTTTTATGCCGGCGCGAATGGCAATACCAAGACAAGGGCATTTTGGATCGGACCCATCTGCGTTTTTTCACCCAGCTGAGCCTCCGGCGGACGTTAGAGCAAACCGGCATGAATCTGGAAATACTGCGGGGGATCAATCCTGTGTGCTTCCGCCGCTTAGGTCTGGCGCAAGCGGCTCGGTTGGCCTTGATCTTTTTGGTGGCAGGTGGCCGCACTGATATCGGCTATGTCCAATTCGGATTCCGGATGCGCCTGAGTTTGACCACTGATGAAGCGCCTCGTTGAGGCTCGCTTTATGCCGAGGCTGTTATGACTGCCACGGATGCGCGACATGGTTCGCCACCCCGCGTTAGGCGGTACGCATAAATAACCTTTAGAAGCGTGAAACGCACGGTGCATCCGAAGGCTGGAAGAAACTCAGTTCGTTCAAGACGCGCATTGATAAGTTGGTGTGTCACTACGAGAAATTGATTACAGGAAAAGTCAGATCTCGAGCGGATTTGCTGAAAGGAGTAATTGCTGCATGACTGGTTCGGACGAAAAACCACCACTCGTGAGCGTCGTGGTTCCAAATTACAACCATGCTGCTTATCTGGAGCAGCGACTGTTTTCAATTTTCAATCAAAGCTTCAAGGATTTCGAAGTTATTTTTCTAGACGATGCATCGAGCGACAACAGTCTTGCGGTCGCCGAACTGATCGCCCGCAAACACCCGATGCGAATGCTGGTTAATAGCCAGAACAGCGGGACCCCTTTTGCGCAATGGAACAGAGGCGTGGCGCTTGCACGGGGAGAGCTCGTTTGGATAGCAGAATCGGATGACGTGGCCGATCCCGATCTGCTGGGGCGCCTGGTGGATGCTTTGTCGAGACATCCTGATGCGGGCCTGGCCTATTGCCAGTCAAGGCGGATTGATGAATCGGGGCATCCAGGTATTTTGGCCGAGGAAAATCTGCGGTGTCTTCATTCTTCGCGGTGGCTTTCGGATTTTGTAGCGGATGGAAGGAACGAGTGCCGCCTCTATCTTTCGCGCATGAATACAATTGCCAACGCCAGCGCGGTCCTTTTCCGGAAAAGCATCTTCGATAAAGTTGGTGGCGCTGATGAATCATTCCGGATGTGTGGCGACTGGCATTTGTGGTGCCGCATGTTGTCATGTTCAGATCTGGCATTTTTGGCTGCTCCCTTGAACCAGCATCGCCTGCATTCCGGCAGCGTCCGAAGCAGGACGGTTGCGGCGCAAGTATTAATCGAAAACGGGCGTGTGCTTAAGCAGACACACGAACTGGTAAAGTTGCCCCGGCGGATTTTGCGCAAGGCAGTGCAGGATCTGGGAGCCAAAT
>JBAXJV010000144.1:0-7226 GCA_037137675.1 bacterium
CGCGCGAAAAGTTTCAGTTTTGCGCGCCGGTAGGTTGCCAGGTCGCCGTGGCGGTCGAGATGATTCGGGGTGAGATTGAAAAGCACGCCAACTTCGGGCCGGAAGCGTTCCACCGTTTCCAGTTGAAATGAACTCGCCTCCAGCACCACCCAGTCGGACGCCGGTTCGGCTAGCGCGATTTCGCTCAGCGGCTGGCCGTAGTTGCCGCAGGGCACGGCGCGCAGCCCGACTGTCTGGAGCGCCTCCGCGCAAAGTTTGACCAGCGTGCTTTTGCCGTTGGAGCCGGTCACCGCCAGAACATGCGCAGAACAATAGCGCCAACCCAGTTCCAACTCGCCAATCTGCGGAATGCCGCGCTCCCGCAGTGCGCACGGCCAGGCTGCGTCCGCCGGCACGCCGGGGCTTGTTACGGCCAGATCGAATGAGCCCGGCGGCAGATCCGTTTGGCCGAGCTGCGTAACAATGCCGTCACGCGCCAATTCCTCCGCCCTCGCCGTGGTGGCATCCGTAGTCCGGCCGTCCACGACTGTTACCGCCGCTCCCAACAACCTGGCCAGACGCGCCGCCGCTACTCCGCTTGCGCCCAGCCCGAGCACCAGCACCCGCTGACCATCCAGCATGTCTGCGCTGCACACGGACGTACTCATTAACTCCGGAATTGTCATGTGGGTTCTGGTTCAGGTGCAAGTGACGGGGCTGCGATCCGCCGGTAGTTTCCAGAGCGTGGCTGAAGCGCCCAGCCCGGTGCGGATGACCAGATCGCTTACCGCGCGGCCGCTGACTAGCTTGAGCGCCACGGGGGCTTGCCCGAAACTCCACACCGAAAGAAACAGCGCAGAGCGGTCACGGGTTCGCAGGATCAGCGTGTGACGGGGTGCGACAAGGCCTAGTTCTCCAAGCGTGTGCATTTTTTCCGGCGCGGGGATGGGGTCCATCGCGGTCCATGCTGTGCAGCGCTGCGGCAGAATCACGGAAGCGTGGGTCAGGCCCTGCACCCGCTTCCATGAAAGCTGGAATGCTCCATTCGCCGCCGGCATGCGCTTTGGATTCAGAAAATGCCGGTAGCCGCGCCGGTTGCCCAGCGAACCAGTCCGGACGCTTCCGGGCAATTCCGGATTACCAACAACGTGCATGGCCCAGTCGAACTGCCGGAGGCGGTCGCTTGAAACCCGGAAGGCGTCGAGCACGAAAGCCTTTGTTACAACCAGTGTTCGATCGAGCAGCACGCCAGGATAAACCCGTTCGTTCATGGCGCGTGCCGCTTTAAAGCCATGCCCGTCGGGCTGAAACAGCAGCGGCTCGCCGTCGGAGATGGTGTCCCGCCAGCGGTCGGCTTCCCATATGGATTGCGTCTCAAAATCGTACGGAAACATAGGCGCCTGATCCACTGTCACCGTGTTGTGGGCGATCGTGGTGCGTCCCCACGTCAGAAACATGGGGTCAGAATAACCCCGGTTATCCATGCGGGGCGCATCGGTCGCTTTTTCACCGCCGCCCGATATGTCAACGTGAAGTGCTGCAGGAGACTGGTGCCCGGCGGAATGGGGGCCCCAGAAAAGGAACGCCGACGGGGCTTCCGGTATTTCCGGCGCGCTGCGCAATACAGTCGCGCCATATGCAGGAAAGTATGAGCAGCTGCCGCGATGTTCCCCGGCCAGCGCAAAACGGGCGTCGGTTCGTAAATCGAACCGACCCTTGGGATAACGGACGCGGGCAATCCGCCCGAACTCAACCTCATTGATCCAGGTTGGTTGCAGCGCAAGCGGCAGGCCCGGAAGGCGGCGCTGATCTGCCGGTGTTTCAGCCTCCGCGCGGCTCAGAAACCAGGCGTATTTGGGATCGCCGTAAACTTCGTAGGCCCGTTCATACAACATCCCCCAGCTGAAAACACCGCGCATGTTTTCGAGACGGGAATCGCCGAGAGTGGAAAAATCGCCGTTCGGGAAGGCCAGATAGAAGGGCGCGTCGAATGCGGCCTTGAGCGTTTTCACGCCACCATAAGGGCCGTAGGCGCGGTGCAGGTCATGTCCGTCATCCTGCCACTGAGGAGGCAGCTCGGCATGCCACAGATCCACGCCCAGCGGGAGCAGGAGGTCCGCCATTTCGACCAGCAGGTAGAGGGTGAAAAAGTGGTATCCGGGCGTGCGTTCCCAGTGCATCCCGTCAGACAGGATGTCGTGGCGGAGCTGGTGGATCAACCCGTAGCACCATTGGCCGTTGCGCCGGCAGCCGTAAAGCACATCGTGAATCCCCTGCCGGTCGTGGAGCGCTACGGCCAAAGCCATGCTGCCCATCATGACCCCTGTGCCGTGGTTTCCGCATGTAGTATGACGTGCAGTATCGCTGGCGGGTCGGGTGGCTTCCAGTAATGTCCGGAACAGGCGATGGTCGCCGGCGGACAGGCGGGCGGCGGCCAGGCAGTCGTAGGTTCTGGCAATCTGCTCAATGAAATGACCTTCGCTGATGTCCTCGCAGCCCAGGCGTCCCTGGCCGGGGATAACTGGCCAGCGTGGATAGGCGCGCGCCAGCCGGCGCAGTATCTCGATCGCGCGCCGGCGATAATCCGGCTTGCGCGTAAGCAGTCCGGCATAGGCGTTACACAAGGCGTGCAGGGCAGCGTCCTGAGCCAGCATAAGATCAGGCTTGGCAGAGTGTTGAACGGGAAAAGTGATTGGCCCGGCGGCGCGGTCAAGCAGGCGATCGAGGGCTTTTGCCGGCCAACCGCCGGCAGCGGCCATTTTCCGGGTTGTTGCCAGCCGGGCGGGCGTTGTGAAAACATGGGGCCGTGCGGGAAAGGCTTTTGGCATCAGATCGAAGGGGTCGTAGGAAAGCTCTTCAAGCTTGTCGGGATAAGAGCGGGGCGTGATAATGTCCGGGTACATGCTGTGTCCTCCGAGATAAGCGCACACTATTGTTTGTCAGGCGCGAATGCAATCGAATCTTTACCGTGATTCCGGGTGGCTTTTTTTTTTGAATCCTGTATTCTGAATTCCGCGTTTGTGCTCTGACTAAGCCGATGAAAATCTCACCTTCCACGGAATCGAAAGCGCCTTGATGAGCTTGCTGCTGCATCCCGCATCTGGCAGTCCCGATCCGCTTTACGGACGCAAGCTGATCAAGCGTGATGCTTTTCAGACCGCGCTGCTCTTGCATCCCGTTGCCTGCCTGCGCGCATGCCCGGCGCAGCCTGCCGCCAGAAAATGGGCGGCGCGGATGAGCCGTTTTCAGCCGGCTGGTCCGCTGGCGTTGACGCCAGGCTCTGGCCGCTGGGAGCTGCTGCTCGATTTTGGAACCGAGCTGGAAGGCGAACTGGAACTTGTAATCAGTGGTGGGCGCTGCAGGCTTTATGCCGGATTCGGGGAGAGCATTCCCGAAGCGGAAGCCCTGGGCATGCCGACCAGCCACCCGCAGCAGACGGTGGAATGGGTGGTGCCTTCAGCGCGCGCCAGGCACCGGTTTGCCTCGCGCGGATTCCGCTTTGTCCGCCTGCAGGCCCACGACGTACTGGGCCGCATGGCGTTGGAATCGGTGGTTGTCCACGCCGTGTTCGGATTTCGCGAACAGAAAGGCGACCTGCGCTGCTCCAATCCAGGTTTTCAGCGGGTCTGGCAAACCTCCGCCTATACCGTGCGGTTGTGTGCGAACGAAAACATGTATTGGGACGGGATCAAGCGCGACCGGGTGGGGTGGTTTGGCGACGCCAGAATTATACAGGAGACTGCCGACGCCGTGTTTCACGATCCGCGTCCGGCGCAGGCGATGCTGTCAAAGCAATTGCCCGTGGACAGCTGGGTGACCGGCATTCCGGGATACTCCTTCGACGCCGCCGCCATGCTCCGTCAGCAGATTCTTTCGCATGGTCTAGCGACACCGGGCGCACGGGATGCATACCGGCAAATACGCGCCATGCTCGAATGGGCGGCGCGTACGCAATGCAACCGGCAGGGGCTGATCACGCGCGATCCGGCGCAGGAGTATTTCAGTACGGTATGCTTTTTCGATTGGAGCCCGATGCCGCTCGGCGGCCGCTTTGAGGATCTCTCGCCGCTTCAGTGCCAGCACCTGGAAGCGCTGCGAATCGCGACGCAGCTTGCGGTATGGCTGGGCGAGCAGGACGATGCGCTGCGCTGGACGCGGCGGGCGGACCGGCTTGCCAAGGTGATCCGCCGCCGGTTCTGGGTGCCGGGCCTTGGACTGCACCACACACTGCGACGGAGCGTGCCGGAATGGCTGCCGATGTTCAATGCCATCCTCGACCCGCAGCGCCGTTATCTGGATCGCTATCATAAGAAGGCTGATTGCGGACCTAGCGGCCCATCGCGCCACTCCATGGCCATGGCGTGGCGCGCGGGGTTGCTGGATACACCCGCCTGCCGGAAGCTCGCGCTGGACCTGTTTCGCTCGCGGCGCTTGCCGGCCCTGCAGACGCCCTATTTTCTTTATTATGAACAGGACGCGCGAGCCTGGTGCGGGGACCACGCTGGCGCCGTGAAAACGATGCGCGACTACGTGGCTGCGCAACTTGAAGAGAACGATAGCGCCACGGTCTGGGAATGGTACGTGCCGGGCGAGAGCGCTCTTGAGCGGCTGGCTCTGGGCGACTGGCCGAAAAGCCTTTGTCACGGCTGGGGTAGCGGATTGGTGCCGCTGGCCCAGCGCCATTTGCTGGGCATCCGTCCGGTCGGGCCCGGGTATCGCTCGATTGTGCTTGCGCCGGCAGCGCTGGTTGCAATGGATATTGAAGCAACCGTGCCGACTCCCTTCGGGCCGATCTCGGCTTCCAAATCGCGGCGCGGCGGGTGGACCTTCCGCGTGCCGAAAGAGATCGAAATTTGCAACAATGTGAAAAGCGACGGAGTCTCGGTGTTGAGACACGGCTCGGGATGCGGGTAAAACAAATTGTGAGCAGAATGGGGGGCTGTTATGTATCTAACCGGTTTTGCCGATGAAGCGGCGAATGAAATTGCAGGACAGCTTAAAGCCACAAAGGCGCTGGGCTGGAAAAATATCGAAGCACGTAACGTGGACAAGCAGAATCTGCACGACCTGTCCGATGCGGACTTCGACGCCGTCGTCGAGGCCCTGCAGGCGGCCGGGGTGGCGGTGAACTGCTTCGGCTCGGCCATCGCCAACTGGGGAAAGAAAATTGACGAGCCCTTTGACTCATCGCTTGCCGAAGCCCGCCGGGCGATTCCACGCATGCAGCGGCTCGGCACGAAGCTGATCCGCATCATGAGCTTTGCCGTGCGCGAAGGCGAGGACCAGATGGAGGCTGAGCGCTTCCGCCGTCTGCGTGAGTTGCAGCGCATTTTCGCCGATGCCGGACTGATGCCGGTGCATGAGAACTGCATGAACTACGGCGGCATGTCCGGCGCGCATACCCTGCGATTGCTGGAGAACGTGCCCGGATTGAAGCTGGTTTTCGATACCGGCAACCCGATTTTTACCGATGACCGCAGCCGGCCCAAACCCTATCCCAAGCAATCCGCCTGGGAATTTTACGAACAGGTGCGGGATCACGTTATATATGTACACATCAAGGACGGGCGCTGGGATGCAGCCGACGGCAAGAACGTATTCACCTTTCCCGGCGAAGGCGATGGGAATGTGCGGCGGATCGTCACCGATCTTCTGCAGCGCGGCTACGACGGCGGCTTTTCGATTGAGCCACATCTGGCGGTGGTGCATCACGACCCGAAATTGATCGCGCCGGACGCGATTCGCTACGCCAACTACGTAGAATACGGCCGCCGCATGATCACGATTCTGGACGATGCGCAGGCCGCTGTCAGCGCCCAGCGGAGGGTTTCTGCGTGAAGGTTGAATTGCTGGCATTGACACCCAACGCGGAACAACTGATTGAACGCGCCGCGCGCACCTGTTACCAGAGCGCAACTGGAGAATGCCAGGAGGGCGCTGCACGCCTGTTGCCAAAGCTGATTGCCTCGGGACACGAATCACCATTCGAACACGCCAGCGCGACTTTTCGCCTGTCTGGCGTTTCACGTGCGCTGACCCACCAACTGGTGCGTCACCGGCTGATGTCTGTTTCGCAGAAAAGCCAGCGCTACGTTACGGAAGCGAATTTCGACTACGTCATGCCGCCTTCCGTACCATCGGAATTCGTGGACGATTTCCGGTCTGACATGGAAACCATTCGATTGCTGTACGCCAAGTGGAAGGCGCGCGGCCTGAAAAACGAAGACGCCCGCTTCGTGCTGCCCAATGCCTGTACGACGGAACTGGTAGTGAGCGCGAATTTTCGCGAATACCGCCACATTTTCAAGATCCGCATGCATGCCAGTGCACAGTGGGAAATCCGCTCCGTTTGCTACGAGATGCTCGCCATTCTGTACGCGCAAGCGCCTCTGGCATTTGGCGATCTGTGGAACATCCGGCAGGGCCAGAAACCTGACGCTCTATAACAATAATGAAAACTATAACGATGCCTGAGTGGACTGCTGAAATCGCGCAGTTTGTGGAAACCGCCCGCCGTGCTGCGGAATACGGGCTGTTGCGTTGCAGTAGTGGAAACTTATCTTTGCGCTTGAACGACGAGCTGTGCCTTGTGACAGCCACCCGCAGCTGGCTCGGAAAGCTCACGCCGGAGCAGGTGGCCATCTGCCGGGTTGCGGACGGCTCGTCGGCGAACGGCGTCAAGCCATCCGTCGAAGCCGGGTTCCACACCGGCATTCTACGCGTGCGACCGGACATTCGCGTGGTGCTGCACTTTCAGTCACCTGCCGCTACCACCTTTGCCTGTCGCCGCGACGCCGATACAGTCAACTACGCGATTATTCCCGAGGTCCCGGTTTATATCGGCCCCATTGCTGTTGTACCGTACCTGCCGCCTGGCTCAGCCGAACTGGCGCAGGCCATTATCCCGGCCATGACCGGTCACAATCTGGCGCTGCTTCGCAATCATGGCCTTGTTACTGTTGGCTGCAGCTTGGATGATGCGCTGCAAAAGGCCGCATTTTTTGAACTCGCCTGTCAAATTCTTCTGGCGGCTGGTGCTCAGGCGCAGTTGCTTCCGGATGTCGCCGTGCGCGCACTTCAGGCGTCGGGCCGCGGGTGATGCAAAGCGTTCTGGACACCTACCCCGTCCTGCCTTTAGACTCGCCGCAGTTTGTTTCCTGAAGCGGGAGTAATTCAGTGGCAGAATGTCAGCTTCCCAAGCTGAACGTCGCGGGTTCGATCCCCGTCTCCCGCTCCACTGAAAACCA
>JBAXJV010000145.1:0-7195 GCA_037137675.1 bacterium
CCCGTGCTGCGTCCAACAATAAATAGGCCAGCGCTGGATGCAAGTCTGGCCGGGCAATCAGATCCACCGTCGGGCCGATTAACTGAAAAGCATGAGCCGGCAGATTCTTCCCGAAATCCAGACACCCCTTCGGAATCTCCAACTTATGCAAATAATCGATGCGGCGTGTATAACCATCTGCTTGAGTGAAGTCCAGCATCTGGACGCCGGACGTACGCACCAACTTGCGCATGACTTGCGTCGACGCGGAATCTCCCATCAGGAACACAGCATCAACCTTGCCATCCATCAGCGCCGCTGCGGCTGCTTCTCCATCCAAATCCAACAACTCCGTTGCCCCGTCTGGTTCAATGCCATTGGCGGCAAGCAAGTTTAACGCCAGCGCATGTGTGCCGCTGCCCGCAGAGCCTATTGACAGCCGTTTGCCGGCCAGTTCGGAAAGCAGCTCGATGGTTGTTGTGCCACGATAGAACACCAAAACGGGTTCATAAAAAAAGCTCCCGAGGGAAACCAGCTTGCTCGTGTTCGCTCCATTAGTCACACCACCTTGAACGAAGCCGATATCGACGCGGCACGACGGATTGCCAAGCCGCTTGAGATTCTCCAGCGAACCTTGCGAGGTCAGAATTTCCAACCTAACCCCGTTACGCGCAAGAATCCCGGCATACTTGACGGCATTCGAGTGAAAGACGCTGCCTGCGGGGCCACTCGTGATGATGATGGTTTTGGGTGGAGCAGAGCGAATGAACCAAAAGACCACAACCACTGTAAACAGCGCGATAACAACCATGGCGGTGATCGCGACGGCACGGCTGAGGCCAAAGGTCTCCGTGCAGGTCGTGATTATCTTCGGGAGGCCGAATTTATTTGCGAGCTTCATATTTGGCGTCAGCCAACGGAAAGTGAACCACATGGTCCATTGGTAAATGCACCACCCGTGGCGGTTTGAACTGTAGTCTTAACGCAGGCGGGAGCGCAAGCGTTGAAGAGGCAAGAAATTGCTGGCGTCCCACTGGGCCGCCAAGGCTGTAGCGGTTCAGGCTGCAGGCTGTTAGGTAAAACGGCGGAAAGCCGCTTGTTTAATTTCGTAAATGCCATGAAGTAAATACAGACAGCAATATGCGGATTTCCTAACAGCCCTAACAGCCTGCGTCTTACGGGACGCTTGTGATTACAAATTAAGTGATGGTGGATGATTTACTACGAAACACACCAAATGCACGGAAGTCGATGTCGAGACGTGGCGCTCACTACGCTTTCACTTTAAGCTGGTGCTCGCGGTAGAGTGAGTATTGCTCATAGAGCGTGACCGCCCGTTCCCCGCCGACCTTCACCGGGTGGTCGGGGTGGCACATGAACCCCGGGTACTGGTAAATGATCTGTTTTTCCACGTAGGGCGCCGTGAGTTCAAGCTGGCTGACCACGCGCGAGAATTCCGCCGGCAGCAGCGCGAGGCGGTGGTCGAACTCCCACACTTCCACGTCATTCCAGATCGCCGTGCGCCCGCGTGCCCGGGGGTAATAGTGATAGTAGCTCTTCACCTGGTCCTCCGGTTGCCAGGCGTCGTGCGCCCAGCGGAGCCCCTTGTAGAGAATGGGGAGGCGGTGGAGTGTCTGGTAGCGGTCCGCTCGTGCATAGCGCCCCAGGGCATCGGGGTAGACCCCAAGCCCGACAGAGTCCTGGTAGGCCACGATATCCACATCGATATCAGCCAGCAGCGTGGGCGACATGGGCCGGTCAGCGTTGGGGGCCAGCATGATCGGGCAGTTGTGAAACGCGCGCAGTGCCGGGATAATTTGGCGCAGCGAATCACGCCCGGATATAGAGGACGGGGCAAACTCCTTGGTCCAGTACCAGCCGCCAAAGGAGGGCAGGCTGCCGTACAACCCGAGTATCTCCTCCGCCGTAAGCAGGGCGTCCTGCAGGGCGATTTGCGTGAAACGGTAGGGGTCGGGACTGTACATGTCTCCAAGCCCATAGAAAAGTGTCATGCCCAGGGAGGTTGCTTCGGCAACCACGGCGCCAAACGGATCGCCCTTCATCCAGGCAAAACGCGGTCGACGGGCGCTGCAATAGTACGCGCACCCCTTGCCCCAGCCGTCGCGTGAGCACGAACACTGCTGGAAGACAAGCGTGTCAATGCCGATCGCATGCATATCACGCACCATCTGCCGCCAGTGTTCCTCGCTCATTCTCCGTATATCCGCCTGGAAGCGCGATCCCTCCTTGTCGCTCCAGTGGTCAATGCCAAGAAACGTTCCGCTGATAAGCCTTGTGCTGTTGTTCATGCTGATCTTTCCTTTCGCCGCGCTCTGATCCGACACCAATTTCGCCCCATTTTGTCATCAAGCAGTCGCTGGTCGATGTTCAAGCCTGCATCGCGAGTGTCGCCAAATCAGCGCCCTGTACCAAAGAGATAAAAAACTGCTTTCCCAGCTTTGCAGGCATTGGCGCCGCAGAAACCGGCACGAACGACTGGGCGAGAGCTTTCACAGCGCGGTATGACACTAAACAGGCGGCAGATTGTCAAGTTGAAGGGCAAGGCGGGAACTTGACCGGGACTTGACCAGATTGACTACAGCGACCTGATCGACTTTCAATAGATATTGGGCGCGGCAATATCTAAAGGCAGATGATGAATGATGACCGGCGGAGGCGGGCGGCATCGACGGTCTTTTTGGTGCGGTACTTATCGCCGATGCAGTTAAAACGAGGGCGAAGATTTGCTTTTTAAGGGTTGACCCTCATTTGCCCAAGATGACATGTCCGTCCCGGGCATCCAAACAGAACAAATCGCCGCTCTTGCTAAACGTGTAGACGCGCCCGTCATCGACGGCGGGCGCAGAACTTGGCCCGCCCTCATACGGGAGCGGCTGAGGGTCAAACGACGTCCAGCAGGCCATAGCAATTGCCAAAGAGGCCTGCAGTAAAGCAACTTTCATATTCTTTAACCCCGTCACCTTTCAGCTAAAGCGTGTACTGCGGAATCTTGAGGGTCTCCCCGCCCTTCAGCGCAGACTGGTGGGCAATGATGCCCGGCACCGTGGTGTTCAGCGCGCAGGCCACATCCACGCACGGCTTACGGTTGAGCAGGATCGCCGTGATGAAGTCATCCGTGAGATAACCGTGCGAACCGCCGTGCCCGCCCGGCGACATCTTCGGCGGCAGTTGCGGCTTATCCTGACTGACCTTCGAAAGGTCCGCCAAACCCGAATACCGCTCTTCGTAGCAGCCCTTCTGGCCATAGACGCGACCTTTCTCCCCACCCACACCGGGCATGTCCCAGCCCACGGCCATCCGCGCCATGCCGCCCTCGCTGGTACGGAAGAGAGCAACCTCTGTCGCAAAACGGTTGCCGTACCGGTTCTTTCCCGGCTGGAACGCCGCAAGCAGGCTCGGCATCGCCAGGCATGAGACATCGGTGAACGTGCCGCCTGTCACACAGGTGTAGAACGCGTTGGAGTGAGTCGGATAATACTGCGGCGGCAGCCCCACGCGCCACTCCTTATACGACCCGATGGGCTCCGGCATGTAGTGGAAATACTCGCCCTCCGTGTAGATCATCTTGCCGAAGCCGCCGGCCTTGTCGATCTCGCGCATGGCGTAGCACTGCGAGCGGAAAGCGGACGTCTCGTTGAGTGCGTAAATCAGGCCCGTCTTCTTTACGGTCGCGAGCAGTTCATCTGCAAATTCAAGCTGCTCCACGCCGAAAACCGCAGGCACAGCCGAAACCACATGCAGGCCGCGTTTCAGGCTCGCGATGCAAAGCCGCACATGACTCGGAGCGTCCGTGGCGATATAGACGGCCTCGATCTCCTTGTCTTTTTCCAGCATCTCCTCGCATGAGGCGTAAGTCTTTTTCGCCCCCGTCACTTTCGCGAGTTCCGAACACCGGTCCGGAAGCAGGTCGCTGGCCGCCACGACCTCCACATTCGGATGATTCTGGTATCCGAACTCGGCCCCGAACCTGCAGACGCCGTAGCCGACGAGCCCTACCTTGACCTTGCGGTCCGACACCGGCTTCCACGCCGCACGCTGGACTTTGCCGACGTTCGTCTCATCGAACCCTGCGATCGGCCTTTCCGCAGCGAGACCGCCAACGGCCACGCCACCCGCGCCGATCGCCGCACTCATAATAAACTCACGCCTCGAAAACGAATGTGCCATCTCGCACCCCTTTTCTAATCATCATAATAAAACACTTTTCAAAGCCTATGCCCATTCCTGCAATCACCGAAAGAGGAGATAGTTCATCGATTCTGCGGTTCATTCAAATGCAGGCGCGCATTCAACAATAAAATACTTATAGCGAGCAGGCTGGCGCGGTGCAAGGACGAACGAACAACTGGCAAACCGCGTGTCAGCACCGAAAAAAACAGCTGTTTAGCTCTTTCTCTCTCCTTTTGGAGCGCCATGTGTGGGTATCAGGCACCTCATCCATGGGCATGTTTTATATTGATATGGTGTGCATACTATAAAATCGGCCGTGCGAAGCGTTATGCTGTCCGTCACGCCGGTCTGGCTGACAGGAACAGTTAAGCGACTTTGAGCCGTTATCGGCGCGGTCGGAGACCGGCGCCGAACGTTGGGCAGGATGGTGTGAGCATGAACAGATAAGCTGTGAACAGATAAGCTCGCTCCGATTAACTGCTTTCGATATTATCATCGTGCTTATGATGAGCACTGAATCAGGTCCGGCAGCCCCAGTCACCGTTTTCACCAACCTCACATATTCGGAGACACCCCAGCGGCCACTCCGACTCGATCTGCGCGTGCCGCGCTCCGGTCACCGGCCACCGCTCATCCTCTACATCCCGATGGGGGGCATGCGGTTCTGTGCCAAGGAGGGCGCGCCCTGGTGGTTGACTGAGAGCGGCTTCGCCATGGCGTCGATCGAGGCGCGGGTGAGCAGCGAAGCAATTGCCCCTGCGGCGGTGCACGACTGCAAGGCCGCAGTGCGTTGGTTGCGCGCCCATGCGGACCAGTACGGCTATGCGCCGGATGCGATCGGCGTTTGGGGACACTCGGCTGGCGGGCTCCTCGCGGCACTGCTGGCGACTTCCGGTGATGTTGCGGAGGTGGAAGGCAATGGGGGTACTGCGGGGATTTCGAGCCGGGTCCAGGCGGCGTGCGATGAATGCGGGGCACCGCACGATTTTGCATGGTTTGCGCGACCGGAGATCAAGATGGGATTTGCAGGCGTGGCCGAAAACCTGCGGCTTTATCTGGGTGGCCGGGTTGAAGACCGACCGGAACTGGCCCGGCAAATGAGTGCGCAGACCTATGTCTCCAGCAACTGTCCACCCCTGCTGCTGATTCATGGCGATGCTGACAACGTTGTGCCGGTGGATGAGACGATCAACTTCCACAAGGTCCTCAAAGCAGCCGGCGTGGACGCGACCTTGCGCGTTCTGCCCGGGATTGGCCACGGCTGGGATCCGGCCCTGACCCGTGCCGAGATTGTGGCATTCTTCGACCGTACGTTACGGCACCAGAAATAGAACGTTTCCAGATTTCCGTCGCGGCTGTTGGCTCGCCAGTTTTGACAGCGCGAATGTTCGTGCTACGGTGTGTCCATAAAAGTGCTAAGTTTAATGAAACCGGTGCTTCTGGCCTACTGCGCTTTACCGGAACCAATGACGCAGGCGGAATCGATCTTCCAGTGTTGCTCATCTATCCAGCGCACCTTCACCTCGCCATCCGGGGTGAGAATGATCGCTTCGGCGGGCGTGCGCGCCCCGAAATGCTTCGGATCCAGGTGCAAGCCATTTTCGTCGAGCGTGGCATTCCACAGTCGTTGCTGGATCCAGGGGATGTACTGCCAGGTCTGGGCGTAGGAGTGGTCCCCGCTGGAGTATTCGTCGCTGCCCTCGATATGCCGGCTACGCCAGTGAGCCGCTGAGCTTTCCGCCCAGGCATCAAAGTAGCCCGGATCGCCGGTGCGCAACGAATGGATCGGCAGCACGCGCGCAACGTATTCGATGTGCCAGAGGTGTCTATCGGGGAGGAATATTACATCGTCATTTGAGTTGATCTGTATGAACTCACGACCGCCGTTATAGCCGTGCTGATAGCTCCATCCCATGGCGCCGTTGCTCAGCTCATGGCGTTCGCGCATCAGCCAATCGGCAAACCGCAGGGCGGGCTGCAACGCGATCGCGTCGTCGGGAAACATCTCAAGCATATCGAGGGCGCCGCCCACCGCCATGCAGCCCATCCACGGCTTGACGATATACTGATTGAATCCGTGAATGCCGGTGCCTCCGCCCTGGTCGCCGAAGGAGCCATCCGGAAATTGCGATTCGCCCACTGTGCGAATGCTGTCGCGGGCAAAGTTCAGGTAGTGTTTGTCGTTGAGGTACCGGTAGAGCAGCATGGCTCCGCGAATGAAACAGGCGTCACGCCCGATCGACAGGCGCGGCCAGGCATTCTTGTGCGTGCGGTAGCTGTTTTCGACCACCGCTTCCGCAATATCGCGCAGATACGGGTCGCCTGTCTCCAGATACGCATAAAGGCAGGCGTGGATCCGGTTCATGGGCAGAGCCATCGCTGGCGGCGACTGACCGTGCATGCGCACCAGCTTTGTGGCGTGGTCAATGCAGACATCGGTAAAGAAGTAGGCAGCGCGCAGGGCCAGATCATGATCGAGGGCGTCGCCGCTTCTGTAGGACGCCAGGAACATGGCGCCCTGCGTCTCGCCTTCCCAACCGGGCTCCGGACGTCCGGCTTGTTTGCTCGATGTGCCGCGGGCGACGCACCCGTCCTCGAATCCTCCCGTTTGGATGGTGTGGCGGATCCACTGCCGCTCATACTCCAGCGCAGCATCGTACTCGTTCTTCACCGGCAGCAGTGGTGCGGGGGAGAACTCCTCGCAGATGCCGTACCACCATGCCGGCGCCTGGTAGCGCACCACCGTCGGCGACCGCTCGGGATTCAGACTCACGGTGAAGCGCAGGGAGCGGCTGATGCCGTGCGGAATCACCTGGTCCTCGGCCTTCGCGATGTAAGGGCTGCCCGTCTGCTGTTGCGGGGCGAGGCCGCCGAACATCTCCACTCCGAGATAAGGCTGCCAGATCAACGTCGCCTTCGATACGTCAACACGCCCGGGTTTCCCGGGCGTACCGAAGCGCGAAACCTCGTTGACGTCAAATCGCACGCTGCCGAGCGCGAATGCGCTCTGCTGGCCGGTGGTCAG
>JBAXJV010000146.1:0-7068 GCA_037137675.1 bacterium
AGCTCGGGATGTGCCTGCCGCCCCGCCTGATCGCGCAGCGGATTACCGAACGCTACCACGGATGGAGACAGGACTGTCAGGGCCGGATGCTTTGGACAACCTATTTCGAACGCGACTACATTGACGGCATTGCGAGCGACAAGATTCCGCTTAAGTGTTACCGCGACGCCCACTTTGCGCTACCGCTGGCGGCGCTGCTGGGTGAGGCTGCTGCGCCGAATCTGATCGTTGGCCGGATGGACGCCGACGAAAATGTGCTTTTTGATTGCGGAGACGAAATTGTTGTGCTTGATTCCAGTGAGCGACCGACGGGAATCGTGGTGTCCGACCAGACGGGAACCTTCATCAATTTCCGCGCGCCCTTGGAGCAGTCTGCGGAAGCCTATGCGCAGCCTGTGAACCGGCGTGTAGCTTTCACGCCAGATCCCAAAGCGTTTGCGGATGCTTATCTGGGAGCACTGCGGGCGCGTTTGGAAAAAACGCAGGAGGAATACCGTAAGCGCCGGCGGGCGTTCGATTCGCTTTTCAAGCACCGGCGGCGGGATGAGCAGGGGAGCTTCTCTTATCGCTGGGAGATGGTTCTGGAGCGTTTGGATCATGTCGACCCCGCAGCGCTGGTCGGGAAGATTCGCGGGCAGATGGTGGTGCGGTGATTTTACGCTGGAGGATGCGATGGAATTGCTGTTGATCCGTCACGGGCGTAAGGCCGGCGATCCGTTTGCGCGTCCGGCGCAGCCTGTGCACGGATGTCTTTCTGAGGATGCCGGATTGCCGCAGGCCCGGGCTTTGTCGGAAGCGCTGCGCGGCGTGCGTTTGGATGCGGCTTTCAGTTCGCCATACGGGCGGGCGTTGCAAACCGCCGAAATTGCTTTGGCCGGCCGTGCTCTGCCGATCAAGGTTCGCGACTATTTGCACGAATGGGAGCCATCTCCGGCCATGCGGACAGGTGACGCCGGACAGATCGAGAAGCTTATGGCCCGTGATCGCGAGCGCTGCGTGGAGAATAGTTGGAAAACAGAAATGGGCGAGGGGTGTTTTGAGTTTTACGGACGGGTTGTCCCGCCTTTTCTGGAAGACCTGGGCGCGCTGGGGGTGCATGCCCGCATGGGCGGATTTGTGCTCGATCCCGGAGCAGTGGACTTAGGCGTCGCGGTTTTCGCTCACGGCGGATCGCTGGCTGTTCTGTTGGCGCATCTGCTCGGCTTGCCGCCTTTCCCGGTCGCGCGTTTTGAATTCATGGAAACAGGTGTGGCGCGGTTGCGTTTCACCGGACGCTGCGGCATTTTCTACCCTGTGCTTGTCCTGCCCGCCCCGCACGGCACCCCTGTCTCTGGCTGGGTATGAGACTGAAAGAAGAGAAGCTATGCTTATGTCTGTTCCGGATGCCTTGCCACTGCCCATGCGCCTTTACCTTGACGTAATCGTTTTTGTCTTCGGTGCCTGCATTGGCAGCTTTCTCAATGTTTGCGTGTATCGGATTCCGCGCAACCGCTCGGTTATCCGTCCGGGTTCGAGTTGTCCGCGCTGCCATGTTCCGATTGCCTGGCACGACAATCTCCCGATCATAAGCTGGCTGGTGTTGCGTGCGCGCTGTCGCCACTGTGGCGGACTGATTCGCCCGCGCTATGTAATTATCGAGGCGCTGACCGGGATCCTTTTTTTGCTGGTCTGGTTGAAATGGGGTCTGGTCCCGCGTCCGCTGGGCCTTGCGCCGGCGCTTTCTTTTGCGGCGGTGATAGTCGGGTGGACCGCGCTTGGCGGTTTGATTCTGGCCACCTTTGTTGATCTTGAGCGGTTCATCATTCCTGACCGCGTGAGTTTGGGCGGCATAGCCCTGGGCCTGGCGCTGGGTCCGCTTTTGCCGGGGTTGCATGGACAGACAAGCTGGCTAAGCGGGCTCGGGTCGGCGGCGGCGGGCGCGGCGCTGGGCACAGGCTTGCTGTTGGGTGTCGCCGGCGTTGGCCGCTTGATTTTCAAGCGTGAAGCGATGGGGTTGGGCGACGTCAAGTTGCTCGGCGCGATCGGCGCTTTTTTTGGCTGGCAGGCGGTCATTTTCAGCGTGATGGTGTCGTCGCTGACGGGGTCTTTAGTTGGTGTCACGATGGTGACGTGCGGTGGACGGAAGATGCGCAGCCGCATTCCGTTCGGACCCTTTCTAGCCTGGGCGGCGCTGCTCTGGCTGCTCTGGGGCCCGCTCTGGTGGCAGGCCTACTGGACCTGGCTGACACCGCTGCAGTGACCGGGCTTGACGGAGCTCAGCCCGCTGGAACGATGGCGTCCATTGCTTCGTCCGGTCTGGCGCCTCTTCAAATCGAGCGCTCTGCAGTATCTTTCAAGGCCGCTCCGCGCCAAGCGGATTAGCGGCCCAGTGCAGCGCGGAAGGCGGCGGTGAGTTTCGGAACGATGGTGAACAGGTCGCCGACGATGCCGTAGGTGGCCATTTTGAAGATCGGAGCTTCGGGATCTTTGTTGATGGCGACAATGATGTCCGCTGACGACATGCCGGCCAGATGCTGGATTTGTCCGCTGATGCCGCAGGCGATGTAAATCTTGGGGCAGACAGTCTTGCCTGTCTGGCCAACCTGATGTGAATACGGAACCCAGTTGGCATCCACGGCGGCACGCGAGGCGCCCACGCCGGCGCCGATGACCTCGGCCAATTCCCGCAGCAGGGCGAAGTTTTCAGAGTTTTGCAGGCCGCGTCCGCCGGAGACAATGATGTTCGCCTCGGAGAGGTTCAGGGTGGACTCGACCTCGACTTCAAATTTAATCCGGCGCGTGCGTGCCGCGAGCAGTTCGCGGGCGATTTCCTCAAGCCGTATTTCTCCCTGATGGGCAGGGTCCAGAGGCGCTTCCTTCATGACTTTGTGACGCACCGTAGCCATCTGCGGCCGCGCGTCTGGCGAGACGATGGTGGCCATGATGTTGCCGCCAAAGGCCGGCCGGGTCTGCATCAGGTTCTTACTTTCAGGATCAATCGTCAGGCCGGTGCAATCAGCCGTCAGGCCGGCGCGCAGCGGCACAGCCACGCGCGAGACCAGACTGCGTCCCATAGTCGAGGCGCCACACAGGAAAATGGCGGGCTTATGGCGGCGTACCAGTTCGACCAGTACGGCAGCATAGGGTTCGTCCTGAAAGTAGGCCAGTTCAGGACGGTCCACCGCATAGACCAGGTCGGCGCCGTGGGCGATCAGCGCCTTGGACGCCACCTGAACGTCATGGCCCAACAATACGGCGCAGAGGCGGCAGCCGAGATCGGACGCCAATTTGCGGCCCTCGCCCAGCAATTCGTAAGTAATGGATTGAATCTGCCCTTCGTGCTGTTCGGCAAAAACCCAGACATCACGATAGGCGGCGATCGAGTCAGCGCTGGCGGCCTCTTTGGCCTGCATGAAGATGGCGTCGAACTTGCAGGCCTGAACGCAAGCGCCGCAGAGCGTGCATTTGGTCAGGTCAATCACGGGGATGGCTTTGCGTTCGGCTTGCGTTATGGCGGCGAACGGGCAGTCCCGCACGCAGGCCCCACAACCAACGCATTTATCTTCAATGATCCGGATAGGGTCGCTCATAGGTATTTACACTCCTGCTGTTCAACCGCGGGCGGCGAGTACAACGTCTTTGATTTTTTCCACTAGTTGGGCGGCTACCTCGTCCGGTTCGCCCTGCAAAATCTGCCCGCCGCCGCGTGGAGTGGGGGAGAAAATACGCACGACTTTGGTCGGGGATCCGTCGAGGCCCAGACATTTCGGGTCAGGATTGAGGTCGGCGGCCTTCCAGAGCACAATCTGCGCCTTGCGTGCGTTGAGTTTGCCTTTAAGCGAGGGAAGCCTTGGTTCGTTCAGTTCCTTGATGACTGTCAGCATTACCGGCAGCGGTGACTCCACGGTTTCAACGCCGTTATCCATCAGCCGCTGGGCGACGATGTGATGCTCGTCCATGGTTTCAATTTTGCGAACGTAGGTGATCTGTGGCAGATCAAGGTGCATGGCAATACCGGGCCCGACCTGGGCCGTGTCGCCATCGGATGCCTGCTTACCGCAGAGAATCACACTGGCATCGCCAATTTTACGAATGGCCTGGGCGAGGGTGTAGCTGGTGGCCCAGGTGTCGCTGCCCGCGAAAGCGCGGTCGCTTACCAGAATGGCCTGATCGCAGCCCATCGAAAGGGCTTCCCGGAGCGCGCTTTCGGCCTGCGGCGGGCCCATGCTGAGCACGGTAATCTTGCCGCCGAGGCGCTCTTTCATGCGCAGCGCCTCTTCGATGGCGTACATGTCAAAGGGGTTGATGATCGCCGCCACTCCTTCGCGCATCAGCGTCTTGGTCTCCGGATTGATCCGGACGTCAGTGGTTTCCGGAACCTGCTTAATGCAGACAACATAATGCATACGAATCTCCTCTGCTGTGTCGGAAAGACAGTTAGTATAAAGATTTATGCGGAGGAAACAAGAAATGAAACTGAGTTTGTTTCCCTGTTGTCGGCGGCCCGGGCTGACTATTGACGGCCCGAAGATTTGAGTGTTATACATTGCCCGTCAGTTAATACGGGTTCAGCATCCCGGAACACGGTGTAATTCCGTGACGGTCCCGCCGCTGTAATCGGGGACCGGATGCGGCAGGGGGGAAACCTCCGCCACTGTTACGCGCGCCATGGCGTATCGTAATGGGAAGGCAGTCGCATCCGGAATGATCCGAAAGTCAGAAGACCTGCTGAACGAACGACGATAAAGTCAGAGACGAGACCTAATGGTAAAGGGTTTCGACCGGCTGCAGTTTGCAGCCGGTCGAAGCCCTTTTTGTTTTTTAGCATGGCACGAGTCGCGAGTGAACGACTTAATGGAGCACAGCAATGAATCGCAGAAAACGCCCGTCACAAAACGCCGTCACGCATTCTGGGAAGGTAGAAACGCAAACACGCACCAAGAAAGGAACAGAACGGAATCATGAAAAGCAAAAGCAAGGCAAACGTGATCGCCAGTCGCCGGAAGTGCCGTCCCACCGGGGCGGGGCTGTCGCATTACATCCTGATGCAAGCGCCGGTCAAGCGCAGCAAGTAAGCGCGCCTGCCCAGGTAGCGGCCCCGTCAAGGGGTCGCTACCTCAACAGCGGAACCGGGCCATCGCTCCACCCCGTGGATATTGGGCACCGCGACTACATCGCGCTGGTCGACCCGGATACGGCCTTCTGGTCGCTGGTGCTTAAGAAAAAGCTGGCGGACGTGATCGGCGACGCCCGTTTCCTGGCCGCCTATCGCAGCAAGTCCCGTGCTTTTGCGGAGGAGATGCAGACACTGCGCTTCGGCTTGAAGCCCAATGCCGTCTACATCAACCCTACGACAGGCTGCAATCTGAACTGCAAATATTGCTACATCCCATCGGAGATGCGCCGGAATGGGGAGCATATCAGCCTGGAAAACATGATCTCGGCCCTGGACAAACTCCAAAGCTATTACCGGGCCACGCTGCCCGAGAATTCGCGTCCGCAGGTGGTGTTTCACGGCGCGGAACCACTGCTCAACAAAGAGGTCGTTTTCAAGGCTATCGAGCGCTACGGCGACCAATTCCGCTTTGGCATCCAGACCAACTCCACGCTGCTGGATGAGGATGCGATCAAATTCCTCACCGCGCGTAACGTCAGCATCGGCTTGTCGCTGGACGGACACACCCCGCGCATTGCCGACCGCACGCGCGTGGATTGGAACGGGCGCGGGGCATTTGACGCGGTGGTGCAGGCCATGGATCGCCTGCGCGGGTATCCCGGCCTGAGCGTGATCTGCACGGTAACGGACAAGAACCTCCCCTATCTCTCGGAGATGGCAGGATTCCTTCACCGGCATGAGGTCAGCACCTGCCTGCTCAATGTGGTTCGCTGCACCCTGCCCGCCGCCCGCACCATCAAGCCGGGCGACGCCAAAGCGGCCCGTGCCTTCACGCGCGCTCTCGACGTCACGTACGAGAACTACCTCAGGACAGGGCGCAAGCTGGTCGTTGCCAACTTCGCAAACATCCTGATCGGCATCCTGGCTCCGACCGCCAGGCGATTGATGTGCGACATCTCCCCTTGCGGCGGCGGGCGTTGCTTTTTCGCCATGGCACCCAACGGCGATCTCTTCCCCTGCAGCGAATTTATCGGTCTGCCAGACTTCGCCGGGGGCAATATTTTCCGGGACGCCATCGAGGATGTACTCCAGAGCAAGGCGTTCCTTGCCGTGACTGGACGGAAAGTTGAAGACATCGAGCCCTGCCGCCGCTGCGCCATCCGCCACTTCTGCGGTTCGCCCTGTCCGGCGGAGGCCCATGAGGCGAACGGCGCCATGAACCGCACCGGCAGCTTCTGCGAATTCTATGAGGAGCAGGCGCGCTATGCTTTCCGCGTGATCGCCGACGGCAGGCAGGACGCCTATTTATGGGACGGGTGGGATAAAGGCACAGCCGAAACTTTCCGCTGGAGCGCGGCACAGTAGTTCCGGGTATGCGCCGGGCGGCAAGATAGGCAACAACAAGATAATAATAGAGGAGGACGCAAGCATGAAATCGTTGGACAGCACATTGAAGAGCATCAGCCCGGTCGACCGGAGCATTGAACCGCAGATTGTGGCGCACCTGAACGACCTCACCAAGCCGCCTGGCAGTCTGGGCCGGCTGGAGGAAATCGCCCTCCAGTACTGCCTGATCACGGGGACGGCTACGCCTGAACTGGGGAAGAAGCGCATCTGCTGTTTCGCCGGCGATCACGGCGTGGCGGACGAGGGGGTGTCGGCCTATCCCAAAGCCGTGACGCCGCAGATGGTGATGAACATGCTGGGCGGCGGCGCGGCGATCAACGTGCTTAGCCGGCATGCCGGAGCCGACCTAATGGTGATTGACATGGGGGTGGACGATCCGTTGGAGCACGCCAAGGGGCTGTGCCGGATGAAAGTCCGGCGCGGAACGGACAATATTGCGCGCGGGCCGGCCATGAGTCTTGCAGAGGCGAAGCAGGCCGTTGCGGACGGCGTCGAGCTGGCCATGGCCGCACACGCGGACGGCATTACACTGATCGGCACTGGCGATATGGGCATTGCCAACACCA
>JBAXJV010000147.1:0-7041 GCA_037137675.1 bacterium
TGCGTGTGCTGGGGGACCGTATTCGAGACACCGATGCCAAAGTGCGTGAGCTCGATCAGCATTTCCGTGATTTATTGCTGCGCATCCCGAATACGCCGCACGCCAGCCTGCCCGTAGGTCCCGACGCCAGCGGCAATCGCGTTGCGCGGGTTGTCGGCACGCCAAGCGTCTTTAACTTTGCCCCTAAATCGCACATTGAGCTGGGCGAGGCGCTGGGGATGTTTGATTTTCCGCGTGCCGCGCGCATGACCGGTGCGGGTTTTCCGCTCTACCTCGGACAAGGTGCGCGTTTGGAACGGGCGCTGGTCCAGTTCATGCTCGATTTCCACGTCCGCGAACACGGCTACGTGGAAATGTCGCCGCCATTCATGGTCAACACGGCTTCCATGATCGGCACCGGGCAGCTGCCTAAGATGGCCGATGACATGTACGCTGTGCCGGGCGACGATTTGTGGCTGATTCCCACGGCAGAGGTGCCGGTAACCAATTATTTGCGCGATGAGATTATCGAGCGTCCGCTGCCGATCGCCTACACGGCCTACACGCCCTGCTTCCGGCGCGAGGCCGGATCAGCCGGCAAGGAGACGCGGGGCTTGATCCGCGTCCACCAGTTTGACAAGGTGGAAATGGTGAGGTTTGTGGAGCCCGCAACATCCTACGACGAATTGGAGAAGCTGGTTGGCCACGCCGAAGCTATTCTCAACCGGCTTGGGCTGCACTATCGCGTGCTGGAGCTTTGCACGGGCGACATCAGTTTTGCCGCAGCCAAGTGCTACGACCTTGAACTGTGGGCGCCCGGCCAGAACGGCTGGTTGGAAGTTTCGTCGTGCAGCAACTTCGAGGGTTTTCAGGCGCGCCGCGCCAACATCCGCTACCGCCGCCCTGACGGCAAGCTGGACTTCGTCCACACACTCAACGGCTCCGGCGTGGCCCTGGCGCGTCTGGTGGTGGCGCTGCTTGAGAATGGGCAGCAGGCTGACGGAACAGTGCTGCTGCCAGAGGCGCTCGTGCCGTACATGAGTGGCGTAAGCCGGTTGACGCCGGGTGCGTGAAGTGGCTGTGAATGCGCCGCGCGGTTCTGTTGGCCGGACGGTTTCGCGACTGAGCTTGGACCGCAAGCTGCTACCCCACGGCGGACATCTGCTGGTTGCAGTTTCCGGCGGGGCCGATTCCACGGCGATGCTGCTGGCGCTGCATGCGCTGGCTGTGTCGCGGCGCTTGCGGCTTACCGTGGCGCATCTTAATCACGGGCTGCGCGGCGCGGCGGCTAATGCGGACGCCGGTTTCGTGCACGCGCTGGCGCAGCGTTTGGCGCTGCCGCTGATATCCGGACGTGTGCGGGTTGCCGAGCGCGCCCGGCGGCGGAATTTGTCGCTGGAGATGGCCGCTCGCGAGGCGCGTTATGACTTTCTCGCGCGCACAGCGCGCCGTGTGGGCGCAGAGGCGATTGTCACTGCGCATACGCTTGACGATCAGGCAGAGACGGTGCTGCTCCGTCTGCTGCGCGGTGCTGGCGCGACAGGACTCGGAGGCATCGCCCCCGACGTCAACCTTCACGGAGTGCGTGTGATCCGTCCGCTGCTGGGTGTGCCGCGTGCGGCGATCGAGCGTTTTTTAAGGGCGCGCGGTCAGGTGTGGTGCGAGGATGCATCCAACAACGATACCGCTATGCGGCGCAACCGCGTGCGTCACGAATTGCTGCCGTTGCTGGCGAAGCGCTTCAATTCGCGCATCCGCGAAACCCTGGCGCGCAGCTCTGCGATTGCGCGGGACGAGGATGCCTGGCTCGATGCGGCGGCGGCGGTGGACGATCCATGCGATGTCGCGGCTCTGGCCGGGTTGCCGGTGGCGCTGCGCCGGCGCGTGTTAAGGCGCTGGCTGATTGAGTCCGGCGCGCCACCGGACGCCGTGGCTTTTGAATCTCTGGCGGGCATTGAGCGGTTGGTGAGTACGAGCCGGGGGACGCGCCGGCTGACTTTGGGCGAAGGCTGGGTGGTGGAGCGACGTTATGACCGGCTTGAACTGCAAGCTCCCGCCGCGCGGAATTCTGCGGCTGCCGGCCTCTGGCCTTTGCGTGTGCCAGGTGTTACTCGATTGCCCGGGCTGCGCCTTGAGGTGATTGTGCGCCGCGCGAATGGCGTTGTGCGCGAGCGGTCCGTGCGGCCGGGTGTATGGCCCGCGCGGGCGACCTTGAGTGAGAAGGTGCGGTCGGGGCGTGCGCTGGTGCTGCGCATCTGGCGGCCCGGCGACCGCATGCAGCCATTCGGCATGCGCGGGAGGCGTAAACTGCAGGACATTTTTACAGATTCCAAAACACCGCTTTCCGAGCGTGCGCGTGTGCCTGTTTTGGTTTGCGGTGACGAAATTGTCTGGGTGCCAGGCTATCGTATTGCTGCTGCCTGGGCAGCGGACGAGTTGTCATCGAACCTGCAAGTCATCATCCGCCCTGCTGTGTCGAGGCCGCCTTCGTTGTGATGTGCAGGGTTTTCCACTAAGCTGTTGACGGCGAGGGTGGAAATTGGTATTAGTTTCCTGCATGGGACAACAACTAAGAGCTCGTGTGAAACGTGTTCGCCGGAACCGGTACAACAAGCGCAAGGTAATTGCTGCGCGTGCCGTGGCCAAAGCGAAGGCGTAGCATCCGGTTAAATCGCGACCGTTCGCCGCCATTTAATAAGGTTGGTGGGCGGTCGTGTTTTTTTGCAATACGATCAATGGCGCGATGGCCGAGTGGTTAGGCAGAGGTCTGCAAAACCTCGTACACCGGTTCAATTCCGGTTCGCGCCTCCAGTCTAAAACCCCAGTAAACATTGAACTATATGCGCGTTTACGGGCCAAACGCTGCAATAGGCTAAAAGGCACATAACGGCACATAAAGGCGCTTTTAGGCAGTTTTTATTAGCAACGGATTAGCAACGGTGGTTTACGGGATATCGCCTAAATTGCCCGTAGCGCCCTCAGATTGCCGGGTAGTACTCAGACGCGGGCGGCGGGGTGGTCGGGGCGGGGTGGGGCAGCTGGCGACGATCAGTTGATGCCGTGCGGCCACCGCAGGCAGGCGGCGGTGTTGTCTAAGAAACTAAAAACCCAGGCGGGACCGACACCGCCTGGGCGAACTACCCAGCTATACCGCCGGGCGTTTACCAATGGCTTAGCCGGTGGCGGCCTGCTTGACGCGGTGCGCCTCATGTTCCGCCGTAAGCAAGACCAACCACCTCGGCGATGCTTTCGAGTTCGCAACGTCGCGGCAGATTCCAAACGCTGATTTCCAGAACGGTAACGCCGCCGCTCGCTCAGCGATGTAAACAGCATCATTCTTTTGGAGTATCCCATCCACTGCAGCCGCAATGATGGAGTTATTGGTTTTGCCAATCAGTGTTTTCCGTAGTTCGTCCACGGCTTCCCGTGCGACCTGTTCGTTCGTTTGAAGCACGGATACTAAGACGGGCAACGCCTCAGCAGCGACTTTGATTTGCGCTTTGAGATAATCAGCCGCCATTGAAACCGGCACAGCACCACATTTGAGCAGTTGCTCAGCCAACGCCTCAGCCTTAGTTACCAGAACACGCACTTTCGCTGGTAGGTCGTTAGTAGTCAACTTGCGCTCATAGCCAGCCGTCTGGTTATTAGCCCGTTCAACGAACCGGTGTATGCCGATGTTTGCCATGAAGGCCAACTGGTCGCCCTCTAGAAGACCTGTTTTCAGATCGAATGCGTTGCCTGTGTATGCGGTCATGTGATGTTTCCCTCGTTTATCATTTGTTGGAGTTCGGTTGCGTTTTCGGTTGCGGATGGTTTGTGTACGGGTGGCAGCGGCAATTCGACCAGGGCGCGCCGTGATTCGTTCGCCAGATTGCGCCAGCGGTTGCGGGTGTCGAGAAGATCTTCATTCACTGGCAGCCCGCCTGTAATCCGCCGCAACAGCAGAGCCACGTCTGCGCCAACCCGGTCATCATCCAGTAGTTTTGCAAGTCCGCGTTCAAGGCCCACCTCTCGATCACGGCGACCAGCGCCCTCGGCAGCCAGTAATTGATCGAACAGCGGCAGGACACATTCCGCAGCAGCGATTCTGATCTTGTGGAATTCACGAAGTACGGTGCCCTGCCATAGATGCCAGTCCGCCAGCTCGCAGGCTGGAATGGAAACACCTAGGGCTTGTCTTTTTCGTCGTTCATCGTTCACCCGTAAAACCTCAGCGTGTGATTGCATCAATACTTGATGCGCCTTTCCAATCAAAGAGACGCCCTCGGCGGTCTCTGCAATTTCGGCCAGGACAAAACCTGGTCGCGTATTCAGTATTTCGATCTGACTAGTTTGCATTGTTCATGTCCTCGTTTTCCTTGTGTTCATTCGTTGTTTCTAGCGCGTTAATTTCAACCGCAGCGGGGTGCGCTACATCCTGCTACGGTTCCCGGCGTCACCCCGATCAAAGGGCTTTCACCAGGCGCAGCTTCAGGCGCTGAACCCCTATCAAAGGGCTCGTTGCCCGCAGTTGCGGAAAAGATGGTTTCAAGCTCGGCCCATGTGGCCGCGCCGTGCGCGAAAATGTAGGTGGAAGCGGCATTAATCAAAGTTTGGACGTAAGGCTGTTTACTCCAAGCGGCGGCTCGATCAAGCGCCTCCCGGACGGCCTCTGATGCAAAGGCTTGTGCCACCCAACCGGTATCCCCCACTAAATCCATGATGATCTGGCGCGCCGTGCTAAAATCACTCGAAGTGCGGACGGCAATAGTTCCCGCAAAGTCATCATTCCAGGCCTCGGCCTCGGCCCCAAAGCCAGCCAACAAGAACACCAGCAGCGCCGGGACAAGCTCGGGCCTTTCCTGTGCGGCCTCGACCACTGGCGATGTATTGACGGGCACGGCTTTTGCAACGCGCTCA
Source organism: bacterium (assembly GCA_037137675.1). GTDB lineage: Bacteria > Verrucomicrobiota > Kiritimatiellia > CAIKKV01 > CAIYGI01 > CAIYGI01. Next base: position 4,882 of record JBAXJV010000147.1, read on the forward strand.
AGCAATGCGGACAGATCGCTTGCCGTCGGCGGTAATGATGCCGCCAGACTTATGATCCCATGCTGACCGAAAACGGCACAACCACCAGGACGAAGCACGGTAACCAGCCCTTTTATGTGCAGGGCGGCGGCGTGACCAGCTTCGTGTTTGGCGGCGGGGCTCATTCTGCGTTTGCCTCCGCAATCATCCGGCGCAGCTTTTCGATGTCGTCGGCGGTCGTTCTGATAAACCGCGCCAGAATACGCCCGACTAGCGACGGCGCTACCGTTGGGACACCAACTGGCCCCACAATGCCAGCGGAAAAGGCGGTGGCACTGGTGCCCATGAGAGGTAGCTCGTGAACGCTTGGCAAGTCTGCCCCGCATGTCACGTCGGAGTTGCCCCATCTAGCGGCCCAGTTCATTCAGCGCCTGCTTTCGGTGTCCACCAACGTGATGCCGACACGCCGATAAACAAGCGATTCGTGTCTTTTGGTTTCGCAGCGCACGCTTTTTCCCATGCGGCGTCACTTGCCTCAATATAGAAGTCAAGCAGTGGATCATCTTTAGGTAAGCCACGCGGAATAACAGGTGTATCCAGTGCGGCTTGGCGGCCGATGGGCGTCAACGAAAACCATCGGCGGCCAGGCCTATCAATGGCTACGTGAACCCACCGCATTACCAGCGCCGGGAGAAGCTTATTGAACAATTTGGCACGGGCAAACATCATTGACTGCAACTCAGGTTTACAATCTTTCCACCATGTGCCAAGGTCCGGCTCTAACAGATATTCGGGCACGGCTCCATTCGGTGACACTTCCAGCCCGCCTGCCTGGTTTCCGTAGTCGGCAATCTGGCGCATAATTCCGAACGCCTTGGGTAATTCCACCGTGCCGACAGTCAAGGCGACGGCTCGGCAGACGCCAACCCAGGTCAACCCGCATTGGCGCGCCTGTGTATTGCCCGATACGACTATCAGCTTGTTTTTGACCAGCGCGGCCAAAACAGCCTCTCGCTGGCGACGTGCGCCGGGTGCACCATGGAACGGGATGGTGCCCGTGTCGCGGTAGTCTTCGGCCACTTCACAGGCTCCGTCGTGGTTGCCGATGCCTTTAGCGCCATTCAGCCAGCCGTATATCTCGGCGTATAATTGAACGAGCGACTCATCGTTTTTCGCGGTTTCGGGGTTTTCGGTTTCGGTTTTCATCTACTTACTTTTCTGTTTTGGGTTACTGTTTTGGGTTAGGGTGCGAGCATAAATAGTCGAAGTTAATTTGGGTGAGGTCGCGTTTAGTACATGAGGCCCCCCCCACCAAAGGAAGGACCCCCCGATTTTTCTGCGGCTGCCCTTAGCGGCACAATGGCGCTGGTGTTCACTTTGCCACCTCAATCGCGCCGTCATACTCACGGATTGCGTCACGTTCGGCGCTCTCGTATGGGTCGGCTTCTACGGCGTTAAAGTCCAGTTCCACGGCCTCGGGTATGGGAGACCATGCCACCTGTGCCGCCCATGCCGTCACTTGCGAAACTTTTGCTAGCTCGCTCTTCGTGGAAAAGTTTACGGAAGTGGTGGCATAGGTGGCATGGGTGGCATGGTCTATCGGTTTTATTGGGGTTTTCCAGTCATTCCGCAGTTCGACGCCAGCCCAGCCGCGCCCGGCATAACGGTGTTCGCCCCGGCAATCATGCGCCTTTAACCGTTCCTGTAGCCGTTTGGGTGCAACCCTGTATTTTCCGGGTGTGCCATACTCTTCGGCATAGGCGGCATAAGCGGCCCAAAGGTTCGCCCATGATGTCCAGGCGGCAGAGGTGAATAGCAAACAGTCTTCAAAGAACGTCGCCAGCGGGTCGGATTCGTGCCGATATGCGGACGTGCTACGGGCCACGGCGGCGGGGACTCGTAACCCGTCACGTTGCCAGCGTAAGCAGCCCTCGACGGCCCAGGCTAGGACCGCAGGCGCGCCGCCTTTTGGATCTCGCAAGTATGGCTTGAGCGTTTTGTCGCGGCGTTCCGGCGTTACGGTATGCTCAAAACCTATCCGCAGAATGCGCCGCCATATCGCGCCGTCATCGGCGGAAACTTTCGGGCAATGGTTCAATGCGAGCCATAGTTTGAATTGCGGCTTAAAGTCGAACCGACGACCTACGTGATTTTTGAAACCGGACGCGCCCCCATGCGTGA
>JBAXJV010000148.1:0-7040 GCA_037137675.1 bacterium
ACCTTGATGGGTGGACTACGCTGGGAGCGGGCTGCACGGTGTTTCCGTTCGCCAGCCTGGGTACGCAAACACAGGACCTGAAATTTCGCGGTGGGCACACGGCTGTTGAAATTGGCGCTGGCACCACCATCCGTGAATCCGTCACAGTGCATGCCGCGACTGCGGATGGCGGTGTCACACGGATTGGCGACAGCTGCCACATCATGGCCTATGTGCACATTGCGCACGATTGTCAAATAGGCGACCGGGTGATTATTTCCAACGCCACTCAACTGGCAGGACATGTGGTCGTAGAGTCTGACGCGGGAATTTCCGGAGCCTGCGGCGTGCCCCAGTTTGTGCGGATTGGACGGATGGCCTATGTCGGCGGCATGACGAAGGTCGTGCAGGACGTAGCTCCTTACATGCTGTGCGACGGGTGCCCGGCGGCACTGCGCGCTCCGAATACGGTAGGCTTGCAGCGGCATAATTTGCCGGCTGCTGCCCAGACGGCGCTGCGCAAGGCTTACAAGCTCCTTTGTCGGGAAGGACTGAACACTACACAAGCGCTGGAGCGGATGCGGGCCGAATTGCCGGCTTGCGAAGAGATGCAGCACCTGATCCGGTTTATTGAGACTTCTGAGCGTGGCGTTTTGAAGTAGCCGGGTGTCGGTGCCCTGCGGGAGCCGTGCGTAATATGCGTATAGGAAGACCGGCTATGATGATTCAGCCTGCTTCGGGATTAGCAAGGTGGAAGGTGGCGGTGGCGGCGTTGAGCCTGATGGGGCTTGGTGCTTTGCCTGTCAGCGCACAAACCGCCGTGGTTCCGGCATCCTCCAGCTCCATTTATACAGCGGCTGTTTTCTCAGCCGCGATGCTTACTAACGACAACGGCACGGTCAATTTCACCTTCGATCAGGTGGACGTGCGGGCGCTGGTCAAGCTGATGAGCGACATCACCGGTCGTGGTTTCATTGTGGACGATGCCGTAAAGGCCAAGATTACTGTGGTGGCGCCGTGCGTGCCGGTGTCGGAGCTGTATCCACTGTTCGTCGGCGTGCTGGAGTCCGCGGGATGTGGCTTGATTGATCAAGGGCGGTTTGCGCGCGTGGTGCCTTTATCGTCGCGAGGTATGCCTCCTGCACCGCTGGCAGTCACTAACAGCACTTTCACAGGGACCGGAATTGTCACGCGCCTTGTCCGCCTGCAGCATCGCAACGCGGGCGAGATCAAAAAAACGCTGGATGTGGTCATGGGCCGTGATAAAGGCAGCGTCATCGCAGCGGTGGAAAGCTCCAATCATCTGGTGATCACAGACACGGTCGGCAATATCCGCCGCATGGAGGCGTTGATCGCACTGCTGGATCAGCCGGGGCTTGGCATCGGAACGGAAGTCATTCCAATGCGTTATCTCGACGCGTCAGAAGTGGCTCAGCAGTTTAATGATATCTACAGCCGGCGGGAGAAGGTAGCGCAAGCTACGGCAGGGCAAACGCCAAACACTCCCAGAACGGACAACAGCCCGTTTTGTCTTGTCGCCGTCCCGTACGCCAACAGCGTGGTAGCAATTGGATCACCTGCTGACATCAGCGACTTTAAGAGCACGATGGCGAAAATTGATGTGCAGTCTCCGAGTGGCTTGGGCAACCTGCACGCCATGTTCCTGAATTTTCTGAGCTCCGACGAAGCGGCCAGGGCGCTCAACAACTTGTTTGGTAACGCTTCTGCGACGGGGAGTGGTAAGGCGCCTGCGCAGCAGGTTGTTTATTCCGGAGGCAGTCGTCCAGCCGATCCCCGGCGGCGCATTTGGATTGAGCCGAGCGCAGTCAATAACGCTTTGCTGGTGGATGCTTCGCCAATTGATTTTGAGCGCATACGTGAGCTGATCGCCGAGCTTGATGTCATGCCAGAGCAGGTTTTGATCGAAGTGCTGATTGCCGAGACCAGCTGGTCCGACGGTTCGGAGTTCGGCGCGCAGATCGCGGCGGTTCAAGTTCCAAGCCAAAACGGTAAAATGGCCATGCAGGGCGCGCTTACTCAGCCTGATGCCGGTTCCTCAACATTGCTTAATTCTTTGCAGAACAACCTTTTTCCAAATGGCATCTCATTCGGTCTGGGCTACCGCTCTGGCACTGACAACAACGGCAATCCGATCATGAGTTATCCGGCCGCTTTCAACCTGAACGCTGTCAAATCGAAAAGCGACTTCAAGGTGCTTTCTAATGTGCCGCTGGTGACGCAAAATAACAAGGAAGCTTCGGTCAGCGTGGTCAATAACATTCCGATTCTGAAGTCCAGTATCAGCGGCGGCGCGGGCACGGCGCGGGACGTGATTCAGAACATCGAGCGCATGGATGTCGGGATCAAGCTGAAGATGACCCCGCGCATTAATCCAAACCATGATGTGACGCTGGTTCTAAACCCCGTCATCGAAGCGGTGACTCAAACCACCGGCTCCGGACCGGAGGCAAGCTACACGCCGACGATTGCCCGCCGCGAGGTTTCGACTACAGTCACGGTCCCGGACGGACGAACGATCGTGATCAGCGGCCTGATCCGTGAGGATCGGCGAAGTTCTGTTGCGCGGGTGCCGATACTGGGTTCCATTCCGGTGATCGGCTGGTTTTTCCGGCATACCAAGGATTCTGTGGAGCGTACCAATTTAATCATTTTTGTAACTCCGCGTCTTGTCACGACCCCGGTTGCGGCTGCGTCCGCGACGGATAGTCTGGGACGGCGGACCGGCATGTCGGCTGCAAGTGTCGTGATGGGCGTTGGAACCAACGATATTCCGCGTCCTTAGCGACGTGGTTCTCATGACTATTAACAGCCACAGCGCGCCAGAACAGTCAGCGGTGGATGATTGCCGTTTGATTTGTCTGGAGCTTGGCGTGCGTTTTCTGGAGGAGATTCCCGACCAGTTGTTTGACCCCGCTCTGGTTGCCAGAGTGCCGGTGGAATGGGCTCGCACGCATGCGTTGCTGCCGGTGCGCTGGGAGGAACGGGTAGCCGTGTTGACGGCGGATCCGACCCTCAGTGCGCGGCAGGAGGAACTCTCGCTGCTTCTGGGAATGGACCTGATCCCGCTGGGCGCGCGGATTGAGGACATCCGTGCGGCGATTGATCGCTGTTACGAAAAGAAATCCGAAACTGCCGAGGGCTTTCTGCGCGACATGGACGCGCACGATACCGGAGAAGCGCCGGTTGATATGCGTGGCGAGGATCTTCTGAGGGTGGCGGGCGGGGATGCCCCGGTTACGCAGCTGGTTAACCTGATCCTTCTGGAGGCGCTCAAAGCGCGTGCATCGGATATTCATATTGAGCCATTTGACAATCATATACGTGTCCGCTACCGCGTAGACGGGGTACTCTACGAGCAGTCAGCTCCGCCGAAGCACATGGAGCGTGCTCTGGTTTCCCGCCTGAAGGTCATGTCCCACATGGATATCGCCGAACGCCGGTTGCCACAGGATGGCCAGGCGCGGGTGCGTATTGGCGAGCGCGAAATTGACATACGTGTCTCGACGCTGCCGGTGGCCGAGGGCGAACGGGTTGTGTTGCGACTGCTCAGCCGTGAAAGCTCCCGTGTAACACTGCAAGACCTCGGGATGCCGCCTGCAGTGTTAGATCCGTTCCAGCGCCTGTTGGAAGAACCTCACGGGCTGATCATCGTCAGCGGTCCGACGGGTAGCGGTAAGACGACCACGCTTTACGCGGCGATCCGGCAGACCGACACGACCGGGCGCAACGTGCTTACAATCGAAGAGCCGATTGAATATCAACTGCCGGAAATTGGCCAGATGCAGGTTAAGGCGAAGATCGGGCTGACTTTTGCGCGCGGCCTGCGGCACATGCTGCGTCAAGACCCTGATGTGATTCTGATCGGTGAAACGCGCGATGCCGAAACGGCGGAAATTGCCGTGCGCGGCGCACTTACGGGGCATCTGGTATTAACCACTCTGCATACCAACGATGCACCCAGCGCCGTGGTGCGGATGATGGACATCGGCGTCGAATCTTACCTGCTCGCGGCCTCGCTGCGCGGTGTGCTTTCACAGCGGCTGGTGCGCCGGCTTTGTCCGCACTGCCGCGTCCCGGCAGCTGTTTCGGGAGACGATCTCAAGGCGCTTGGCAGCGCGGCACGCCGGATCGAAGGGCGCAAGCTGTGGTCAGCCGGTCCGGGTTGTGCGGCCTGCCTGAAGGGTTATCTGGGGCGGATCGGGATTTTTGAAATGTACATGATTGACGACGCAGCGCAGGCGGTGATCCGTCACGGCGTGGACGCCGCAGAAAAGTTGCGGGTTATGCCTGGGGTCTGCCGGGTTTCGCTTGTTGAGGATGGCCTCGACAAGGCTTTGGCGGGAGAAACCAGCCTCTCCGAAGTATTGTTTGTCGTGGTCCGCGTCGCGTAAGGCCGGAGATGAGGACATTCGCATATAAGGGGTTCGACGCTTCCGGGGCCGTGCGCCGCGGACTGATCGAGGCGCTTGACCTGCGCGACGCGCGCGGAAAACTGGCAGAGCGCGGCTTGCTGGCCGAAACCGTTAATCCTTCTGAATCCATAAGTTCACTGCATAAACGCGGTGGCACCTTCAAGGCCGAAACGCGAGCCTTTGTGTACCGTGAACTGGGTGTGCTGCTGACGGCCGGCATGCCGCTTGTGAGCGCGATCGAGATGCTGATTCAGTCGCCCGAGCTGGCGGAGGTTTCCAATGTGCTGGCGGGCGTGCGCGACCGCGTGCGCGATGGTGCACCGCTGGCCGCGGCTGTGTCGGATGCGGGGCGCGAAGTGACAGCCCTTGAACAGGCCATTTTAGAGGTTGGCGAACGCTCCGGCGGGTTGGGAGAAATGCTCGAAAAACTGGCCGGTTTTCTGGAGGAGGAACAGCGGCTGCGTGAGCGCATTGTCTCAGCGATGATCTACCCCTGCATCATCCTCAGCTTCGCCATGATCGTGGCAACAATTATGCTCGGCGTGGTGATCCCGTCGGCCGGAAAAGTGCTGATGGCGCAGAGCCGTGTGCCGTTGCCAATGTTGACCCGAGTCATGATGACCATCGGTCAGGCCATGATCTGGGTGCTGCCGCTGGCGATTGCCTTTGGCGTGGCGGGCGGTTTTAGCATGCGGAGAAGGTTGCGGCGGGATGCGGATTATCGCATGCGCTGGGATCGCAGGCTTTACCGTCTGCCGGTGGTGGGCCGGGGACGCAGGCTGGTCGCGGGGCTGCGTTGTTCACGCACGCTCGCCGTTCTGCTGCGTGGCGGCGTCCCGCTCGTAGATGCCGTGCGACTGGCCGGGCGTGCTACCGGCAGCGCCTGGCTCGGCTCGCGAGTGATGGAGGAGGGCGACGCCCTGCGGCATGGGCGTAGCCTGGCCGATGTCTTCCGGCGCGTGCCGGTTCTTTCGGAAATGCTGCCGGCGTGGATTCAGGCCGGTGAAGCCAGCGGCTCACTGGAGCGCATGCTGGAATGCGCTGGGGATGCCTTCCAACATCGTTGGGAGCGGTTCATCACCCGCGCTCTGGGCGTTATGGAACCGCTGCTGATCCTGGTCATCGGCGGCTTCGTGCTGCTCGTGGTCCTCTCCATCATCCTGCCGATCGTCTCAATGAACAAAGCCATGGGCTAGGGTGGGGCGCAGATCAGGTGGATGGAGGAAGGTGGAGGAGGTCACCACTCAGTCGGTCCAAGCTATATCACATGCCGCCCCTCGCCACGTCGTTGCGCAAGGCGGCGCCGGTGTGCGAGGTTGGACAGGCTGCCACAACTTCCGGGGTGCCGGTGACGACCACCTGACCGCCAGCGTCGCCGCCTTCGGGGCCCAGATCAATCAGGTAGTCAGCGCGTCGGATCACGTCAAGGTTGTGTTCGATCACCAGCACCGTATTGCCGGCATTGCGCAGGCGTTCGAGGACTGTCACTAGACGCTCAACATCGGCGGCATGCAGCCCTGTGGTCGGTTCATCGAGCAGGTACAGCGTCCGTCCCGTGCCCGGCCGTGCCAGCTCCGAAGCCAGTTTGAGGCGCTGCGCCTCGCCGCCTGAAAGCGTGGTGGCCGCCTGGCCCAGCGCCACGTAACCCAGGCCGACTTCCTCCATTGCCCGCAACCGCCGCGCGATCCGTGGCACGGCTTCGAACACCGGCAGCGCCTCGTCCACGGTCAGGGCCAGGACTTCGGCGATTGTGCGCCCGGCATAGCGCATTTCCAAAGTCTCGGGATTGTAACGTTTTCCTTCGCACTCCTCGCAAGGCACATACACATCAGGCAGAAAGTGCATCTCCAGACGCCGCATGCCATCACCCTTGCATGATTCGCAGCGTCCGCCCTTGACATTGAAGCTGAAGCGCCCTGGCGCGTAACCTCGCACCTTTGCAGCCGGCAGCCTGGAAAAGAGTTCTCGAATCAGATCGAAAGCGCCGCTGTAGGTGGCTGGATTGCTGCGCGGCGTGCGGCCGATTGGCGACTGATCGATTTCCACTACCTGATCAATCTGCTGCAGCCCTTTGACGGTATCGTGTTCGCCCGGCGGATCGGTCATCAGGCCCACCTGTATGAACGCCGCGCGGCGCAAAATGTCGTCCACCAGCGTGCTTTTTCCGCTGCCGCTGACGCCAGTCACGCCGATCAGCAGCCCCAGCGGGAAACGCACGGTCACGTTCTTGAGATTGTTGGCGCGCGCGCCCACCACCGTGATCCAGGCCTTATCCGGAGCTTTGCGAGCGGGGGTCGGCCCGCCCAATTCGCCGCGCAGATAACGCGCCGTGGCCGTTGTGCCGCTGCGCGCGAGTTCGGCAGGCGGTCCCTGAAAAAGCAATTCACCGCCCAGACGTCCGGCGCCTGGCCCAAGGTCCACCACATAATCCGCCGCCTGAATTGTGTCGCGATCGTGCTCAACCACCACCACTGTATTGCCGCTATCGCGCAGGCGTTCGAGGGTGCGCAGAAGGCGCTGGTTGTCGCGGTGATGCAGGCCGATGCTGGGTTCATCCAGCACATATAGCACGCCGGTCAGGTGTGAGCCGATCTGGGTTGCCAGCCGGATGCGTTGTGATTCTCCGCC
>JBAXJV010000149.1:0-7028 GCA_037137675.1 bacterium
GGCTGAAGTTCCCGTAGTAGGCGTCGGCGAGGGTGGCGTCCAGATCCTCCATTTCGTCAGGAATGTATTTGCGTCCGCGGATGGAATTAGCGATCTGGCAGATGATGTGCCAGAAGATTGATTCTCCCATGGCTCGTTCGCGCAGGGAAACATCGCCGTGCAGAAAGCGCTGGCGGATTTCGTCGCGGTAAAAGACGGCGTCGTGATAGGCCTCCTGAACGTTGCGAGGGCTGAGCGTGCGGCTGACCTCCATAAGGTTTTCAAGTGCCTGACAACTGTCCACGGAGAGGCGGCTGGGGACGTTCTGCGGTTCGAACCGGCGCACATGCAGCACGTTGAAGATCAGGACCGAGGAATAGGCCACGGTGGCGCGGCCGCTTTCGCTGACCAGCGTGGGGTGGGCGATGCCGGCTGCGTCAAGCGCGTGCATAACCACTTCGATCACGTCGGCGGCGTACTCGTGGGTCGTGTAGTTTGTGCTGCACTCGAAGTTTGTGTGCGAGCCGTCGTAGTCCACGGCCAGGCCGCCGCCCATGTTGAGCGTGCCCATGGGCGCGCCTTCGCGGACCAGGTCTACGTAGAAACGGCAGGCTTCCTGAAGGCCCATGCGGACCTTGCGGATGTCTGGAATCTGGCTGCCCAGATGGTAGTGCAGCAGGCGCAGGCAGTCCAGCATGCCGCGCTGCCTGAGATTGTCAACGAGGTCAATGATCTGTGCGGCATCGAGTCCGAACTTGCTGCGGTCGCCGCCGGAGGAGTCCCAATGGCCGCCGACGCGGCTGGAAAGTTTAGCGCGCACTCCGAGGCACGGCTTGACCTTCAGAATCGCGGCGCGATTGAGGACCAGTTCGATCTCGCTGGGCAGTTCGATCACGATTACGATCCGCATGCCGGTTTTCTGGGCGTGCAGGGCCAGGTCAATGAATTCTGCATCCTTGTAGCCGTTGCAGATGATGAAAGCTTCCGGGTCGTCCAGATAGGCCAGAGCGGCGGTCAGCTCAGCCTTGCTGCCGGCTTCAAGCCCGTGGTGGTAGGCGGCGCCTGCACGGGTGATGTCCTCAACCACATCGCTCAGTTGATTGACTTTGATCGGGTAGACGCCGCGATATTCGCCCTTATATCCAAGCTTGGCGATGGCCTTGCGGAAGCTTTCGTTAATCTCCTGAATACGCGAGGAGAGAATGTTCGAGAAGCGTACCAGCACGGGCATGTTAAGCCCCTGTTCGCGGCTGGCGGCAACCAGATCCATCAGGCTGATTTCAGTGTCGCTGCGCGGTCCGTTGGGGCGTACCACCACGTTGCCATTGGTCGCAACGTCGAAGTATCCGGCACCCCAGCCCCGGATCCCGTACATGTCGGCTGCATTTTCCGTTGTCCAGCGTGTCAGGGCGTCGTTTCGCATCGTGGCTTACCTCCGCAAACTGAGAAACACGGAAGATACCACGATCTCATGCCGGGGACACGGAGAAAAAATGGAATACGATTTTTCGACAGAACGCCGACTACCATTTTGCTTTGTCGGCGGGTTGCAATGGGGTATTGTCGGGTTGGCGCTGGTTCACCTCGACCGCAGGAGTTTCATGAAAATTGCTTTGCTTGGTTTTCCGCAGGCTGGGAAAAAGTCGCTGTTTCGACTGTTGACGGGACGGGAAATTCCAGCCGGGCGTAAGGACGACGAATCCATTGAAGGGATTGCTTCAATTGGAGATCCGCGCGTAGATAAGCTGGCCGAATTGGCCCATCCGGAGCGTACGCGCTACGCGGAGAACAATTTCGTGCTTTGTCCGGACGCCTCGGATCAGGACCGGCGCGTGTGGCTTGATGCCGCGCGCCGCTGTGATTTGCTCTGCGTCGTCGTGCGCGCCTTCACCTCTGCCGATGTCTATCACCCTAAAGGCACGGTGGACGCTGAACGCGACCGGAACGACCTTGAGATGGAACTGCTGCTGGCGGACATGGAGTTGCTGGACAAGCGCCTGGAGCGGATTGGCAAGGAAAAACGCGCGGGCCTGACCCCGCAGCAGATTCTGGAAGAGAAGGCCCTGCAGCGCTGCCAGGCGGTTGCAGCAACCGGCGCCACGCTGCGTACCCTTGAACTGGATGAGGCCGAGCGCAAGTCTATCGCGAGTTTGGGCCTTGTAACCAGGATGCCAATTCTTTGGGTCTATAATGTGGACGAGGCCAGCGTGGCCGGGGTGCCGCCAGCGCCTGGCGGCATGGTGGTCTCGTGCCAGATCGAGGGCGAGATCATGGCGATGGAAAATGTGGCCGACCGGCAGGCCTTTCTGCGCGATCTGGGGCTTATGCAGTCGGGCCTCGATCGCATGAACGCCGCAGCCTACGCAACGCTCGGGCTGATGTCATTCTACACCTCCGGTCCGGATGAAGTGCGCGCTTGGACGATTCGCAAAGGGTCCACGGCGCCGGAGGCGGCGGGCAAGATTCATAGCGATATCGAGCGCGGCTTTATCCGTGTCGAGGTTATTAAGTACGACGACCTTGTTGCCGCCGGCAGCGAGGAAGCCGTCAAAAAGCTCGGGCGCGCCTTGATCAAGGGCCGCGACTATGTAATCGAAGACGGCGATATCTGCCACTTCCGGTTTAATGTGTAAAAAATCAGGAGCAGCATAATGAGCAATACAGGTACGGCAGGATGGCGGGCACGGGCCGGGATACTGGCGGTGATTTTGATGACGGGAACGGCGCTGGCGCAAACGGCCTCCACCTACCGGCGGGCCCCTGCGCCTGCGCCGGCATTGCCAGCGGATGATCCGCTTGACGGGGTGGGGCTCGGAGTCACGGCCAAGATCGGCACGCTTGGTATTGGCGCGGATGTTACTCTGGCGTTCAACAGATATTTTGCCGTGCGCGGAGTTTTTTCGGAACTCAATCTTGATCCCTTGATCAGCAGCGACGGAAACAGCGTCAAATTCGACCTCAATTGGGTCAACTACGGTGGCCTCTTAGACTGGCACGTGCTTGGAGGCGGCTTCCGGCTGAGCGGTGGATTGATGGAGAACGAGAATAATTTCAAGGCGCACGGCGATCTGACCCAGTCTGTGAAGATCAACGGTGACGAGTATTCTCTGAATGCGCTTGACGGTGAAATGAGCTTTGGCAAGTGGGCGCCATATCTCGGGCTTGGATACGGGGCTGCGGCGGGCAAAGACGGCCGCGTGCATTTCGCCTGCGATTTCGGTGTTTTATTCCAAAAACAGCCGATTGTGACGCTGACGGGCACGGCTTCGGATCCGGGCCTCGAGGCATTGCTGAACGCCGATCTGGCTGCTGAGGAGAGTAAAATCCAGAATGATTTGAAGTGGCTGGCGTTTTATCCGGTCATTAACGTTGGCGTCTCCGTGCGGTTTTTCTAGGCCAGGTTAATAAATGCTGTTGTGATTGACTCCGGACGTGTTTTTCATCATAATCTCAGTTCGTCGTTGATCCATTGTTGTCTTTTGAGTTCGAGCCATGCAAGCATGAGATCGAGGCATTCTTGAGCGAGCCCTTAACGAATAGTCATTTGACGGTTCTGATCCCGGCTTACAACGAGGCTACTACGCTGGCTGACACCTTGCGTAGCCTTCAGGCTCAGACCTTGCTGCCCGAAGAAGTGCTGGTAATTGACGACTGCTCCACCGACAACACGGCTGAGATAGCCCGCAGCTTCGGCGTTACTGTCTTGCGCCCGCCGCAGAATACCGGCTCGAAGGCCGGCGCCCAGAACTACGCGATGACCTTTGTCAAAACCGAGTTCACGATGGCGATTGATGCCGATACGACTCTGGCGCCCAACGGGATCGCGCTCCTGATGAAGGCGCTGGACAACCCCAAGATTGCCGCCGCCTGCGGCTTGGTGCTGCCGCGTTTCGTGCATACCATGTGGGAGCGTGGACGGTACATCGAATACCTGTTCGCCTTTTCATTCTATAAGCCGATTCAGGATTACTACGAACGTCCCATGATCTCGTCGGGCTGTTTTTCCGTCTACCGCACCGACATTTTACGCGCCAACGGTTGTTGGCGGACGCGCACGATGGCTGAAGACATGGACCTGACCTGGAGCTTTTACGCTGCGCATCAGGGCGTGCGGTTTATTCCGGAGGCAGTCTGCTATCCCGTCGAACCGAACAACTACGCTTTCATGAGCAAGCAGTTGCGACGGTGGTCGCATGGATTCATCCAGAATGTTGTCGTCCACTGGCGTCAGTTGTTGCATATTCCATTCCTGCGCTCGGCAGTGATCGTGTCTTTATGGGACGCAATTTTTGCTTCCATTGCCTACCTTATTCTGCTACCATGTCTCGCAGTCTTTGTAAGCCCGCTGTTTTTGTTGGGCTACCTGGTAGACGCGCCGGCGGTGGCTGTGCCCGTGCTGATCAAGGCGGCGGAACGCAAGGAAGTGGGCAAGGCTCTGGCAAGTTTGCCGAGTTTTTTCGTCTTGCGGACGGTTAACAGCGTTTTTATGCTGCAGGCCATCTGGCGGGAGTGGGTGCTGCGCAAGCGGCTAACGGTGTACGAGAAAGGACATTGATAAATGATCGCAGGCATTCCGGGGACGGGTATTGGCGGTATTTACTACATTTTGCTGGCGCTGCTGATGCCAGTGCATGAAGCCTGCCTCACGGTGGTCGGCTGCAGCAGTTGGCGCCGGTGGGGCGTTGTCGGATTGCAGATGGTCAACGCGCTGGGTATTTTGGGCTCCATCTACGGCATGGGCTGGCTGCTGGCGCAAGGCGTCAATGCGCTGCGGTTAAACTTGTTCGCGGGCCAGTCGGCGAGCTATTTGCATTTGACTAACGTAGTTGCTGCCACAAGCGCCTACATGGCCATTTTGACCCTGGGTATCGTGCTGCTGGTGGTATACACCTTGCGCCTGTTTGTGCGCGCCCCGCAGCAAGCGCGCTAAGGCGCGGTTTTGTGCCGCGCGCAACGACGTGGTGAGACATGCGCCGCCCGTTGACTGCCCGTGTGCGCCTTGTGCAGATGGAAGTGCTGCCGGGGCGTCCACGGGAAAACACTGCCCGCATCCTGCGGGAAATTTCCTCTGCACGCGCCGATGGCGTTGAACTTGTAGCTTTTCCAGAACTGGCCGTGCCCGGTTATTTACTCGGCGACGCCTGGGAGCAACCTGCTTTTCTACGCGAGTGTGAGGCCTGCGGCGGGCGTATCCGCGAAGCCTCGCAGGGCCTGGTTGTCGCTTTTGGAAACGTCGCCGTGGATTGGGCGCGCTGCAACGAAGACGGGCGTCCGCGTAAGTACAACGCGCTTTTTTTCGCAGCAGACGGCGCGTTCCACGGACCGGATGGCGTGCCGCAGCCGTTCGTCGTCAAAACTCTGCTCCCGAATTACCGCGAGTTCGATGAAAGCCGGCATTTCTTTGATTTGCGCAAGCTGGCCCTGGAGGCGGGCGTGGATCCGCGTGACTGGCTGCGCCCCGTGCGCGTCCGTGGCTTGACGATCGGCGGCCTGTTGTGTGAGGACGCCTGGGACGGGGATTACGCCGTTACCCCGCTTACGGAGTTGGCACGGCATGACGTGGATTGCTTTCTCAATGCCAGTTGCTCGCCGTTCACCCGTAACAAGAATCACAAACGCAACCGGATTTTCGACGCCCGGGCCCGTGCGGCCGGCCGGCCGCTGCTCTACGTCAATTGCACCGGCCTTCAGGACATTGGCAAGACGGTTTACACTTTTGATGGCGAAAGTTGCATCTACGACGGTTGTGGTCATCAGACAGGTGGCCTGGCTCCCTTTGAAGATGGCGTTATCACTGCGGAGATTCCGCTGCGCGGCGGGGTTGCTTTCGGACAAAACGTCAAATTGTCCGATGACGAGACGCCCAGCATAGCCGCAGCGCTGCTGTACGGCACGCGCCGTTTTATGCAGCGACTCGCAGTCGAGCGCGTTGTAGTGGGGGCGTCAGGCGGCATAGATAGCGCCGTCGTGGCGGCGATCTATGGTCATCTGCTGCCGCCGGAACGTCTCCTGCTGCTTAATATGCCCAGCCATTTCAATTCGCGCACCACCATCGGCCTGGCACGGGAATTGGCGCGCAATCTGGGGTGCCGCTACGCCGATGTGCCGATCGAGAACAGCGTGGAGTTAACTCGCGAGCAGTTTGCCGGGTTGGTGGTGCAGGGGCCAACGGGTACGCATGCCGGATTGCCGCTCTCAACGGCAGCGCTGGAAAATGTTCAGGCGCGCGACCGCTCGGGCCGCGTGCTGGCCGCCGCCGCCGCCGCTTTCGGAGGCGTCTTTACCTGCAACGCCAATAAGACCGAACTGACCATCGGATATACGACGCTGTACGGCGATCTCGGGGGCTGGCTGGCAAATCTCGCCGACCTTTGGAAAGGCGAGGTTTACGCTTTAGCCAGACATCTTAACGACGTTACGTACGCCCATGCGGTGATTCCTGAGGGCTGTTTCACGGTCACGCCATCTGCAGAGCTCAGTCTCGATCAGGCGGTGGATGAGGGCAAGGGTGATCCGCTGGTTTACCCCTATCACGACTGCCTGTTCCGTGCATGGGTCGAACGCTGGCAGCGGGCGACACCGGAGGAGCTTTTGACCTGGTACCGCGACGGCGTATTGGAACGCGAGATCGGCTACGACGGATGCGTGGCTGAACTTTTCCCGACGGTGCAGGCCTTTGTGACTGACGTCGAGCGCTGGTGGAACGCCTATCAGGGGCTCGGAGTTGCCAAGCGCATTCAGGCTCCTCCGGTGCTGGCCGTCAGCCGTCGCGCCTTTGGCTTTGATCATCGGGAAGCCCAGTTCGGGCCGCAATACACTGAGGCCTACAGTACGTTGCGGCAGAAATTGCTGGGGCAAGTGAACGTAAACCATAAATAGCGGTTTTCCGCTTTCATAACTCTTCCTTGACGCTAAGCTGAGTGTTAGGCATATTGAATTGCTTGCTTGTACGCACGGGGGATTAGCTCAGTTGGTAGAGCGCTTGAATGGCATTCAAGAGGTCGTGGGTTCGACTCCCATATCCTCCACCACTAATAACACCTGATTTT
>JBAXJV010000150.1:0-7024 GCA_037137675.1 bacterium
GGTTCCCAGATGGTTTTTCAACCTAAATATACGCCTTCAGGTGCAAAATTCAGGTGCTAGCAAGACGGTTCGGAAGCCGATGGCGTAGATGGCGCGGTCCGGGAAGTCGTAGTTGCGATCGCCAACCTGGCAGTAGTAGGCGCCGCCGTCGTCGTTCCAACCGCCGCCGCGAGCCACACGGTACGAGCCCTCATAACCCGGAGACCAGTCCGTACACCATTCCCACAAGTTGCCCGCCATGTCGTACAGGCCATAGCCGTTCGCAGCGAATGTGTCCACCGGACTTGTGTATGGATAACCCGTCGTGTTAAAGTGTGTGTCGTTTCCTTCATAGCCAGTGTCGTAGGCGTAGCCGGATGGATTCCCGTAGTAGTTGGCTTTAGTGTGGTCAATTGTGTCGCCCCAGGGAAAGCGCTTGCCGCTTAACCCGCCTCGGGCTGCGTAATGAAACTCTACGTCCGTCGGCAACCGGTACCCGGCGACATTTGTGGCACAGGTGACTGTATTATCTTGACCGATCCGGTAGACGTTGCCACCCACTCGATAACTGACCGGGCGGCCTTCTTTCTCGCTGCGGGCATTGCACCACTTTGCGCAGTCGTGCCAATTGACCGTCTGTACTGGGTGGTTGGTGGCCTTAACGGAACCGGCGTTGGTAAAGGAGTAACCGTTGGTGAGCGCCCAGATGTAAACCTCGTCCCACTTCGCCTTGGTCACCAGGGTGCTGTCCATGTAAAACGCGCTGACTGTCAGGGTGTAGGCGCCGAAGTCCGGATCTGACCCGCTGTTGTTGCCGGCGGGGATCAGGACCATGCCGGAGGGTGCGGGCTGGTTAAGCGCCACACGGTAGAACTTTACCGGCACGCCGGTCACGGTGTCCGTGTAGGCGTTTTCGGGGGGCGTTGCGAGGATGTCGGCCCGTAACGTCGAGAATCCCAAAGGCAGGTTCACAGAATAATCAAGTTGGTAGACTTTGTCGGTGACGCTTGACCAACGGATCACAATCCCCGCGCCATTGATTTCAGGTGCGATGCTGTCAAACCCCAGAAATGAACTCCGGTTTGTGGGATCCGTGCCGGCCAGATATTCAGTCCAGGCCTGCATGTCGTCGCCATCGGTGTCGTTCACGGCTGCGATCTCGAAGTTGTTTGTCCACCCGTATTGCGCCAGCCACCATTCCGGCGTGCCCGTGTTGATGGTCAGGTTTTCCGCAAAGGTCGCGGCGAACACACCGCTGGCTATCACGTTCGCCCAGACAGAGGTATACACGAGTTGATTCGTCGCTGCGCCCACACTCACGCCATTGGTCAACAGACTTCCAATGTGGTAGTAGGCGTCCGCCGTAACCACAAAGTTCGTGCTGCCGCCATACGCCACCTCCACCACGCCGCTCGGCGCCACCACTCCGTGCATGCCCGCTCCAGCCGTAATCACTGGGTTGTAAGTAAAGGCATTGGACCTAACAGTCGCGCCGAAGCTGGTGGAATGGATGTACACATTACCCAACCCCGGCACACCGGCGCCGGCCGTCATCACAATCTGCGTGGAACCGGCCACCCCCGTAACTGTGGCGGCCACCCCGCAGATTGTCACTGCGATTACATCGCCAGTTGTCCCATCGCAAAGATTCGTGCCGGAGATCACGACTTCATAGCCACCCGCATACGGGCCACTCGACGGACTGACAGCGAAACTGACAGTGGATGCGGCAAACGGTACGCCATCGTTCTGCGCAAAATTCGTCCAGCCTTCGATTCCGGAAATCCAGCCCGCCCCGCCATTTGCCTGCACTGTGCCGCCGTTTGTTCCAGAGGTCTTGAAATAAATCCCGATGCGTCCACCGCCGCCACCGCCACCGCCCTCGCCAACGCTATAACCGCCCCCGGCTTGCAGCGACCCAGATTCTGAAATGGCCAGCTCTTTGGCGTAAATCAGGATGGCACCGCCTGAACCGCCAGCACCGTCCCCGCCATAATAGTAGCCATCGGTTGCGCCGTTCCCACCAGAGCCGCCGGACACATCAATATAGCCAGTGCCCGTGATATTCAGCCGGTGAAGCGCGCCGAGTTGTAGCGCGCCACCACCACCACCACCACCACCACCGCCCATGGCGGTTGTGTAGGCTGGTTCATCCAATTCAGGAAATTCCGGATCAGAATAACCAGGATAATAAAAGTAATATGAGCCGCCCCCACCACCGCCGGAACCACCCGCAACCCGGCTCGGTAAATCGCCATAGGCTTCACCACCCGCCGCATAACTACCGTTATCGCCATAACCACCAGCGCCGCCAAACCCACCGCCACCGCCTGCGCCAGGAGTGGCAGCGTCGCCACCCGCGCCACCTGCACCATGCCCGAGTCCAAGCCCGTTCTTTCCGTCTTCTGAAGACCCATCGGAGGATCCGCCAGTACCGCCGCACATACCGCTGCCTGCACCACCTGCGCCACCCTCGCCACCATAGCCGACATCCCCTTCAAATGATCCATCGCCGCCCCCGCCGCCCGCGCCGCCGATGGCCCCCGCAATGGTCATGTCGGTCTTGGAAAGAAACACAATTGAAAATGGATTATTCGATGAAACCGTTGAGCAGGTCAGAGATGCAGCCTCCGGCAGAATAAAGGAATCGAAGGTGAACACCCAATTAGTTGCGCCAGCATTCGTGCATAGCACACCGTCGAACAAGTGCGTTGCACCGTCGTCAGAAATATAGGCCGCACCGTCCCCAACCGTGACCGTGAGTGAGTTGAGGTTTTGCGTTGGCGCGAAAGTTCCCAGCGACGCGAATAGATGCGCATCCATAAAAAACGGGTTAACTGTATAGACACCGGCCAGCAGAATATCGCCGCCATCGGTTTGGACCACGATGTCCTTGACGCCCGCCACGCCAATGGCTGGAAGCGCGATCGTGAACCAGTTATCGCCGTGCGCGTCCAGCGTCGCTCTCACACCGCCCACCAGCACGTTGGTGATATTACCGAAGTTGCCATTGGTAATGGTGATTGTGTTGCCGCCGGTGAACGGGCCATTGTTAGGGGAAAGTGCAAAGCCGGAACCAGCGAGGTTGACTGTGTAGGCGGATGCCGGTGAATCGTTACTGATGACAAGCGCCGCCGTGTGATTGCCGATGGTGGAGGGTGTGAATGACACTGCGAAGCTGCTAACGCTGCCAGCGGGAACGACGAACGATGAAGGCTGGATGATAAAGGCTGAAGAACCCGGGCCATTCGTCGAAATCCCGCTGATCGTCAGCGAATCCGTGCCGTTGTTCGTGATCGAGAAGGCATGCAGGGTCGTGGAACCGACAAGTTGGTGGCCAAAGTCGCTGCCGTTCGCAAGCGCGACGTTTGCGCCGTTGGTCACCACTGCGCCATTCGTTCCGAGCACCTTCAGCCCTGCGGCAGAATAGGCAAAGGCGTTGGACTTGACCGTTTCACCAAAACTAGCCGAAAAAACCCGCACGTCACCGGTCACGGCGCCACTGGCAACGCCAGCGGTGACGATGATCTGCGTCGGCGATACGCTCTCAAACGAGGCCACGCTCACGCCGCACAGGGTCACGTTGGTCAAATCGCCGGGCCCTGATATTACATCGCACAGATTCGTACCGCTGATGACCACCTGATAGCCGCCGGTACGGGAGCCGTAAGAGGGTTCCACGCCAAGTCCGGTTTTCATGGACCATTCCTGACAATAACCGTCGAAATATCCCCCCGCAACAACTGCGGCATTGTTGGTGTTCATGGTTAGCGCCAGAACTTCACGGGATATTCCCGACAAAGCACCGAGCGCATTCCAATTGGTACCGTCCCATTCCGCGCAGTTACCAGTAAAACTCCCTCCCGCAACAACTCGCCCATTGTTTTGATTAATTGTTAGTGCCCAAACTGTACCATCCAGCCCACTTTTGGTAATCCATGTGGCACCATTCCATTCCGCGCATTTACCGGTAAATTCGCCACCGGCAACGATACGCCCATTATTAGGATTTATCGTTAACGCATGGGGAACTGCATCCAAACTACCGAGGTAGTTCCATGCGCTGCCGTCCCATTCCGCACAGACAGTGTCCTTACCGAAATCTCCACCCGCGACAATATGCCCGTTCGTGTTAATTGTCAGCGCATAGCAATAACCTGCCAGATCGCCGAGCGTATTCCATGAGTCGCCGTCCCATTCTGCGCAAACCACATCGCCGTTGAATCTGCCCCCTACGACGATACGGCCATTGTCGGGATTAACGGTCAGCGCATTACAATAACCATCCAGAACTCCGAGCGTTGCCCATGCGGCGCCGTCCCATTCCGCGCAGTACCCGACGCTACCACCCGCCGCAAAAACATGATTATCATTCGTTCTAACGATCAATGCGCTAACCCCGGCAATTAGCGCGCCCGGAGCGCCGAAAGCTGTCCATGTGGAGCCGTTCCATTCTTTGCAAAAGCCCGGCGCTGTAAAATATCCGCCTGCAAGGATATGGCCATTGGTTGGATTGATTGTTAACGCGGCAACGGCGCTATCCAGTCCGCTATTGGTGGTCCAGCTCCAGCCGCTTTCGCCGCTGATCACGCCCGCCGGATTGACCGTGTACTTCCCCGCCAGCGTCATCATGCCTGCGCTAGTGGACTGGATGACAAGCTCCTTTGCCCCCGCCGAACCTGTCGCCGGCATGACCAGCCGCACCCAGTTCGTGCCCTGGCCGGGAATATTCGTAGTGCTTACCGTGCCGACCAGCAGGTTGGTGATGTCAGAGCCATTACCAATGTTCGGTGCGGCGTTAGTAATCAGAACCATATTCCCGCCCGCAAACGGACCATTGGACGGATTCACAACCGCCGAACCACCCCCGGCGGGGATGGTCGCATCGGGCGTATTATTCCACGCGCCGCGAACAAGAACGCCCGACGATAAATCTGGAAGATAAAACTGAATCCAGCCCAGATTTGTTTGCCCGCCCACCAGAAATTTGACCCCCACATAACTGAAACCCTCCCCAGTCAGGTTGGCCCAGTGAGGGGATGCTGCGCCGACTCCCGTAAGGGCGATTGCCTCACCCAGGGCGAAGGGCATGGCATCATTACTAAGTTCGCCTGAAACAAAAACCTCGTTGGTCCCGCCACCATTGTTGGTTTCGCCGATGATAGACCCGCTGGAATTGGCGTAAGTGATCGTGAAATCGTTTGTGGCGTCCCCGTTCATGTCAATGCCCAACGAGAAACCGCTGGCAATGTCCAGCTCTACGTTGGCAAAAGGCGAAGCGATGATTTCTGCGGAAGCCGCGGCGGCTGACAGCGCTATTAAGGCGGATATAGAACCGATTGTGTTTTTCATAAACTAGCGCCCTTCACTTAACAGTATAAGATTATATGGCAAAACTGCAGTCAAACTCAAGTCAGAATAATTTGAGCCTGGCGCAGTTTCCGCGCGGCGAGCGACGCCAGTTTTTCGAAATTCTGGAGGGTGGCGACGACTTGCGTCTTTGAAAGTTCCTGAATTTGCTCCCACTCCCGAAGGGTTCCGGCCAGTTCCTCTACCGCGCACTTGCGCAGTTCAACGGGAAATGGTTCAGCGTTGGACGATGTCATTGCCAACAAGCGCGTTTCGACTGCCGGCGGCAAGGTTTTGCCCATCCAGTTTTGATCCTTAAGCAAAACCCGAATGCGCTGCCAATTATCTCCCAAGTCGAGAAAAAAAAGCATTTGCTGGCAATACAGAAACTCTAGGCGCCCTGTTTCCCGAATGGCCAGAAAAGGAATCAATGGGAAAAGCAACGGAAAATAGAGGTTGGGATAAACGCTCAAGTGGTAATAAGCGGTGGCCACTTCTGCAAACCGCCGCCAATCATCCATATTCTCCCAGCCCGGCTCGTTCAGCGGAGCCAACACGACCGGCTCTTTAAACGGGTCCGTGGTGTCGTGGGCAACATCCAGCAACCAGTCCCCGCACTGGATGGCGTTTTGAAACTCGCGCCCCTCCTGACTGAAATATACCTTCTTCCATGACAAACCTTGTTTGCGGAGAGAGCGCACCAGCGGCTCGTCGGATAATCGGCCCCAAACCCGGTCCCGTATCTGCCGGCAACATCCCAATGGATAGGGTTGCCGCTGGTCAGGCGCATCGATCCGAAATTCATTGTCAGGGGGGCGCGATACCGGCATTTGCTTGAAATAGGCGTCTGCTTCCCGACGGTGACGCTGTGCCAATTGCAAAAGCCCCGTTTTGACAGGAGCGGGCAGTTGGCCGGTCAACTTGACATCGCGCGGCAAACGGACGATTTGCATCCGCTGGGCAATGCGGACGTAATCGCTTATCGCCAGTTGCCTTCCTGCTCCCACGCAAGGTTTATTCCGCAGTGAATTTTTCAAGAGATAAGAAATCGCTTTTCCAGCCTTGCTGGCACTGCGCCGCCATTATCCGCTTTGAATGGTGGCTGGATGAGTGCTTTCACGACTGGTATGACACTAAAGTGGAGCCGGATTGTCAAGCGTATGGTCGAAGCGCGAGTTTGGAGGTAGGAAGGGCCGTGGGGAGTGAACGAATCGGATGTTTCGGACGGATCGGACGGATGGTGACGGCAAGAACTGCTACGGCATCGCAGCGCTGTTTCATGATTGGCTTTACTGCCACCGCAAGATCGGCGGGCGGACCGTGACGCGGGCCGAACGCGACGGCCTGTTCCTTGAGATCATGCTTTACGTCGGCGTCACCGGCTGGTTGGCGCGGGCGATGTGGGCGGCCGTGCGTGCGGGCGGCTGGCTGCCGTGGTGGCGGCGGGCGGATGGGGACGTAATTCCGTAGGCGCGGCGCGGCGCGGCGCGGCGCGCTCGCGTGGTATGTCTGGTTCAAGTGGCGTGAACAGGGCAAAAGAAACCGAATGCGGGAAGGTTTTTGCGGTATACCGGAACATCAAACGCGGGTGAACGTGTTATCACTCGGCACTCACTGCACCCGCAAACGCTAATTATAATCAATGTTTACGGGCCATTCATGCGAATGGCACGCCCATCGGGAGTCGAACCCGACT
>JBAXJV010000151.1:0-6981 GCA_037137675.1 bacterium
TCTTCGGGTGTTGAGTTGTGGTTTTGCCACGGCGGTCATTTATTCGTATTTAACGGGCGCACTTCCATAATACCCACCGCTGTATTTGTCCCGAAGGTGCTGTTTTTAAATATCTCCATCTCGATCTCCAGACCTTTAACGAAGGCCAGCCCGTCCACCGTAGCGCTGACGATGCCATAGTCCGGGCCCCTGGCAAAATCTACCTGCAAATCTACCACTCCCAAATTATTCGGCGCGGTCCAATCTATGGTTACATCCCGTAAAATCGCGGTGTTTGTATGGGCGCCGGGTGCTCCCGTAGCATCAATTGTAAATAACGCTTCGTATTGAATGTATCGGCCACGCTTGAGGTTGGCGATGTTATTGCCTGTGTTATTTTGAAAATAAC
Source organism: bacterium (assembly GCA_037137675.1). Taxonomy (GTDB): domain Bacteria; phylum Verrucomicrobiota; class Kiritimatiellia; order CAIKKV01; family CAIYGI01; genus CAIYGI01. The sequence continues at coordinate 389 of JBAXJV010000151.1, forward strand.
CGATGGTCGGCCAAACCCCAGCGTCACTCAGGTCCGGCTGGTTCCCGCTCCGGACGCGGATATCAATGTCCCCGTCCGGGTACGGACGTACTTCGGTCCAGCTAAGGGTCCGGTAAACAGGTCCGACAACATGCGTGTCGAAAATGCCGGAGCGATATAGACCACTGGATGGATAGCGCACCTCCAACGCGCTGACACCAATGAGCATTTTGGTCATCACCCCATCAAGGCAAGACAAATAGGTGCTATCGTTGGTCCAGCCACGTGCGCTGCTTAAATGGTTCGCCTGTACATTGAACTGGATCAGATAATTATTCGTCCGGTTAATGACGTAGTTCGCAAGCCAGTCACTGAAGGCAGGGGTGCCGGCATTGATTACGGTGCTGAGAGAGCCGCCGAAAGTCAGGGGAGAAATTGTACCTTCCACGCTATTTATTCCGGATGATTGCCGTGAGATATACGCGTTGTTAATGTAAAGATTGCTGACGGTCCCGGCTTCAAATAGAACCCGGACCTGTTCGCCGTTCATGGTAATTGCCGCAGATAAATTGGTTCCTCCGTAAATGATGTTATAGACCGTCGTGTTGCTGGGCACGACAACGGAATCGATCGCATCTTGCGTGCAGCCCTCGGCGTTCCATGTTATGCCTTTGTCCATGGAAATGACGATATCAGGAATGTGCGCTGAATCACTGACGATGAAAGTGTCGTCGGTTTTGCGGGTCACATTGCTGATAATGGTGCCCGGCGGATTGTCGAAATTGGCGTCGCACCAAAGATCGTTCTGAACCACGAAGGTAATGCTGTTGCTGATGGCGGCGCCAGCGTAAGTCAACTGGCAATTGCCGCTCCAGGAGGCGCCGTCGCTGGACATATCTTCAGCCGAGACCGAACCGCCGGAAAAGGAATGGGTGTAAAAAGGGCTATTCGGATGTGTGTTAGCCGGCAGGTAAATCTCGCCTTCGCGCGGACTGGCGCTTGGACTGAGGGAAAACTTATCAATCCCGACCTTGTACCCTGTAGTATTGTTGATATTGCGACCCTCGATGGTGAACTTCAGGGTGTGATTGCCGTTACTAAGCACCGCGCTTCCCCAGTTGAACGTTGGGGCCTTAGTGCGGGAAGATGCGTAACCGTCAAACTTGATTTCGGGCGGCCGGATCTTCAAATTCACGAGATTCTCGAAAACGACTTGTTCAGAAGCAATCTCGCTAGATCCCGGTATGGGAGTGTTGTTTCCGGCAACCACGTTTCTAAGTTGCGTATAAAGAGTGCTCGGCGTGGCATTGGTGTATCGAGGGCTGAATACGGTGCGCAGGAGTTTGTCCGGGCTGCCTGGAAGGACGTGATAGACAACCGTTTGGTTCCACTGGATCTTGCCGGAAGCATCCGGTTGTAGCAGCCCGTCGGCACCCGGAGTTGACACTGGAAAACTGATGGCGGTGTATTCGGCAGCGTTGACAGGATAAAATGACATCTTGTCCTGAGCCGCACTGGAAAGACGTAAATCATGACGTATACGCCCCATAGCCCCTTCGAGGTCAATGTTGATTTCGTTTTTAACAGTCTCCGCATGCCATGATCGCAATCCATAGATAAAGGTTGATAAAGCGCTGGTAACAACCACGACGGTGATCGTGGCGGCAACCAGCATCTCGATCATGGTGAACCCCATTAATTGACGGCGATAGCGCATGACATGCATTGTAACACCTTACATATTTGCGGTTATCAGAGTGCTTAGTTCCGCCGGTTTGTCGCTCAAATTGCGCAGCACGCCAGCGGGATAGTTGACTTGAACCGTGATCTGGAGCAAATTTGTCGTCCCGTTGTTGTAGGCGGATACAAGAGTCGTCCGCCGATATATGCCTGCGGCGTCAATATTCCCTTCGCCATCCACCGCGATCTGATTTTCATTCATAAGCAGAATGCTGGCGTATTCAAATTCCGTAGCGCGCTGAATGCGATTCCGGGCAATCGTCATGGCCTTGTAGTAATCGCAGGCCAATTGCTGAGATCGTATAGACGCAATGGACGAACTCAGAAAAGCAACGCAGAATATGACCAGAATTACGCTGGCAACCATCATTTCGACCAACGTGAATCCGCTGCTTGACCGGGCGCGCGCCTTGGGTCGTTTGAATTTGTTCGTCATTTTCATTGTCCACCACGTACGGGCCACACATACAACAGTGCTCCCGCCTTCACGTCAATGATCACTTGGCCTATGGAAAGGTACACGTTCCACGCATAGTCATCGGATAAGAGATCGTACGTCGTGCTCGACCAGTAGTAGTCCGACGACTGGACGCCTGTGAATGGATCGTTCTCCGACCATTTACCGGTGCCTGATGTATTACAAAGCGCGGGAGTATTCCGGCCATAATCAATCAAGCTTTGCATTTCGCGCACATTCGGCAATCTCCAGTCGTTGGTGCCACCATACGTCAGGTTCGTACAGTAAACGATCGCGTCGGCCCAGGTCATTGCAATGCCGGCCAAGTTTGCATTTCGTGCCCACACCAGCCCAGTCAGATTGTCGGTCACGCAGTTCGTTCCGTCCACCCCGGTGCCTACCGTGAACCTCGGATTGGGCCATGTCGCACCCTTCTTATAACTTCCGTCATCTCCTGCCGTATACTCTGTCGTTTGCCCGGTCTCCGGTACAGGCGCTGGATAGGCGCACCCGCCATTGGTGCTCAAGGTCCCGGTAACGCCAAAAATCGTCACGTTCAGGGCGATATTCGATGCCGACAAGGCCGGAGCCACCGCCGATAAGTTCGTCGCCGCGTAATACCCGGCCGACATGGCGCCGTTGGATGGAGACAGCGTCAGCGTATGCATCGGGTTCGAACTACCGACTACACGATAAAAGACACCTACCGGCACCGTGATGGTAGCATCTGTTGTTTTTACGTCCTGTGAAACGCGGTTGGACCCATCCCATACGATGTTGGTTCCATTCAGATTCGGCTTACTCTCGACCGTGTAGTAAAGGTTCGGATTAACGTTGCTCCAGGTTACATAGCCGTCCTGAAACGACGATATGACAAAATTTTCCTCTTGCGCTGTTGCCCTCCCTGCCAGCAGCCCAACCATCGCAACCAAAATGGCAGATATTATAAGTTTCTTATTCATGGCTATCTCAATCTGTTTCTAAACCATAATAAATTTACAGCATTTATCATGCCGCGTCTTGCGCTTTTCAATGAACTTAACGCTTTCCAGGATTTCTGGAGTTTTAGGAGTATAAGCGCGGCACGGGCTCGCCTTTACAGCAAGCACTGTGAGAATCGCGCCGTGATTATTCGCAGGCGCGCCGTTTGAACCGCTCAATGCCGCGTGTGTTGTAACGGAGCCACGCTACTGTCTTTATTGTTCATGCTTCACGCCCCGCTTCCCCTTTCGGCTTCCCGCTTCCGGCGGCCGCAGGGTCATCGTCGTCCTCGATCACCACCGCTGCGCGCAGGCGTTGGACATGGGCCGCGAGGGCCTGGCCGCGGTGCTGATGCAGCAGCAAATCGCCGATGCGTTCCTGCGCTTCCTCAAGTGTCATCAGGCGTCCGGCCTCGAGGTCCAGTTTTTGGATCAGGTGCAGACCCAGCGGTGTTTCCACGATCTCGCTGAGCGCGCCGGTTGCCAGCTTGAACGCGACATTATCGAACTCCGGCACTGTGGCGCCGCGTTCGATCCAGCCCAGACTGCCGCCGGTTTTGCGGCCACTGGGACATTCCGAGTAGGCCGCCGCAAGTTCAGCAAAATCGGCGCCGTGCTCGACTTGATGCTTCAGATCCTGCAGTCGTGAATTGGTTGTGGCCTTGTCGGCGGCTGATGCGGAGGCGGGCTTAATCAAAATATGCCGCACTTGCATGCGATCAGGGGTACGGTAATCGGACTGATGAGCCTCGTACCAACCCTTGATTTCGTCGGCGGCGGGTGCGGCGACCTTGGCGGTAATGCTGGCGACCAGCGTATCAATTCTTTTCCCCGTGCGGATGCTGTCGCGCAGCGCCTCCAGCGTCAGCCCCTGCTTGGCAGCCAGTGCCTTCAGGTTCATCTCATTACCGGACTGCTTGAGCATGGCCTGATAGCTTTTCTCCACCTCGCCCTCGTTGATCTTGACCTTGTTGGCGATGGCCGCGTCACGCAGCAGTCGCGCGCCGATCGCCTGTTCACGCGCTGAGCGCATCAGTTGCGGCATACGTCGGCCGATCTCGGTCTTAGAAAGGTGTTCTTTGTAAAACAGAATCAGCCGCTGAAGCTCAGCCAGAATTGCGGCTTCGGGAAGTTCTTCGCCATTTATGCGCACAGACATGTTTGGAATTCCTTTCATTAGCGTCCCATGGGACGCAGGCTGTTAGGCTGTAGGCTGTTAGGAAATCCGCATATTTCCGTTTAATTTCTCGCTGCATCATTTATGACATCGGGAATGCGCTTTCTTGCATTTTCGCCTACCAGTCTAACAGCCTACAGCCTATCCACCTGTGCCGCCTGGCGGCACGATTACGAAGCGCCGGTGTTCCAATGCCGGCACCCGCGCGCGGGTTATTTTCAGCAATTCCGGGTCGAGCGTCACCAGCGTCACACCCGCTGCGTCGCCGGCCATTGCCAGCAGTTCGCCCCAGGGACCGATCGCGGTGCTGTGGCCGTGGCTTTCGATCCCGGTGACGGAGTTCGCACCACACTGGTCGGGGGCCACAACAAAGGCCTGGTTTTCGACTGCCCGCGTCCGTAGCAGCAACTCCCAGTGGTCGCGTCCGGTACGCTGGGTAAAATTGGACGGCACGCAAAGCAGATGCGCACCCAGCTCCGCGTAATGGCGGTAGAGCTCGGGAAAGCGCAGGTCGTAGCAGATCGAAAGCCCGCAGCGCCAGCCGGCGATTTCAGCCAGCACCGGATGGTCGCCTGCGCGCCAGAGATCGCTTTCGAGAATTGTGCGTCCGTCGTCAAGATGTGCTTCAAAAAGGTGTATTTTGCGGTAGACCCCCACACGCGCTCCGTCAGGATCGAACAATAGCGAGGTATTGTAGAGGCCCTCGGGCGTCCGTTCCACCAGGCTACCGACCAGCAGCCAGACGCGCCGCGTGCGCGCCAGAGTGGCGAACCAGGTAGCCAGCGGCCCGTCCAGCGTTTCGGCGGATGTACGGTAATCGTCGTCCCCGCCGCGCATGGCACAAAGTTCGGGCAGGGTGATCAGGTCGCAGGCGCCAGCCTTTGGCAGCGCGGCCTCTAACCAATCAAGGTTGACCTTGGAGTCGCGCCCGGCATTGATTTGCACCAGCGCCACCCGCAGGGGCTGGTCGGGAATATCCGCTGGGTTCATAATGGCCTGTGTTCGGTGTTCGGGAATCGCTGAATAATTACAACTGCCGTAGCCGGCGGGGAAGTTCTTCGTAGGGAAAGAGTTGATTGAACTCCATCAGGCCGGAGAGGGCGCTAGGGTGGACGCGGAACCCGCGTTCCGCCAGAATCGCAACCGGGTTCAGTCCGCCAATCACGACGGCGGCAATACGTTCGTCGCTCGGCATAACATCCAGCACTGGCTGTCCCGGATGACCCAGCTCCAGCAGCGCGCCGAGGCCAATGTCGTCCATATCGGCGCTGAGCGACTGCACTAAATCGCGGCTTTCAACAGGAAACTCTCGATAGCTGGCGCCGATGCGGCCGCAACCGGTTGTGATCGCGCCACGGTAATCGGTCATGCCGCCACGTATGAATATCTCCAACGGGTCCACGGTCGTGCCGTCGTAACAGATAATATCTACAAAACGCGTGGCTTTGCCGTGATCCAATTCAATCAATCCGCCAAATCTGGAAAAAGTCGGAATGCCGTGCTTCAGCAGCACGCCATTCAAGGTGACTGAGCAGACCGTGCAAAGCCCGACCTGTCCCGGCGGTACGATCAAACCACCAATGCGTGCGCCGGCAGAGAGCAACCCGGCCCGTCGTCCCATGGCATAGCCTTTGGCAAACACCTGAAGGACCTCGTCCATGCAGGCAACAAAAGCTTTAGGCTCGGCTAGCGAAACATTGACCACCACGCTGCCGGAGCGGCGCGGGAGATCAAAATTCATGGCGAAAGTCATGCGGTCTATGCGCGCTGAAAGGAAGCCCACCCGACGCATCACGCGGCTGGAAGAAATCTCGGCGCGCCCCTTGTCTGTCAACACCCGACCGCGCCGGCTACCCAGACTGTGCGTGAACCCGGCGCGATCCGTCTCCATCAAGTAAAGCCGCGCCGCCCGCTCGCTTATCGTATGCCCGTTCGCCCGCAACGCGTCTGCCACCTGTACCGCAGTCATGGGGGCCCCGCGATCCAGCAGGAGCGCAAGCACCGCCTGAGGCTTTTTACCGGATGTTTCCACGCGCCGCTCCTCAATTGCTTTTACATACGCCATCGAACTGTCGCGGTGGTCCGCCATTGCCGGGATCCCCGCAGAAGCCGCTACCATACAACAATCAGGCCGGCTGCGGCAATGGCGGGGAAGGCGGCAAATGTGCGGAAGCGGCGCTGATTTCTCCCGAACAGTCACTTTTGAGCCGCAAAGACGGCTCGGCGAGACGCCTCGCCCTACCTCGCGTACGATCAAGCG
>JBAXJV010000152.1:0-6952 GCA_037137675.1 bacterium
ACGTTTGCCGTGCATGATGTGCTGGTCTGGCTTGCGGGCACAAATGGTCAATTGGTGGCCAGCAGCTCGATGCCGGTTCTCGTCAAGGGCACGGATTACGGAACCGTGGGTTTGACTACAGCGGTGACCAATAACTTCCGGGTTGGCAACGAGACGGGCTCGGCTATCGGCATGACCTGGACGACCAACGGAACTGGCTCGGCGGCATTTAGGGTTGTGAGCTTTGCTGGCAACATTGCAGCGGGCGGAATTTCCAACCTGCTGATACGGTTCGCGCCGCCATCTGCCGGGGTTTATACGACGGCCGTAGCCTTTGCCAGTGCCGGGCTGGGCCCCGACCCGTTTGTTCTATATCTTTCCGCAACGGGTGCGCCTGCGGCAACGCTGGGCTTCGATTCCGCCGGGTTGAACTTTGCGACTGACTACGGAAATGATCCGGCCGGCCAGACGCTGGTGATTACCAACAACGGATCGGTGCAGGCAGCCTATACTGCTGCAGTCTCGCGGCTGTTCGTGCCATTGGGTTCGCCAACGCTGAACTGGCTTTCCATTTCGCCGACCTTGGGCGCCATCGATGGCCACGGTTCGACAGCGATATCGGTGCAGGCCTCTGCCTACGGGTTGGACGTGGGCGTCTACCATGGTACGGTCACAGTTTACTCGGTGCAGGCGACGAATAGTCCGCAAGCTATTCCTGTGACGCTGACCATTACTCAGGCTCTGGCCACAGTATCGCTCGCCGACCTGTATCAGGTCTATGATGGCAACGCCAAGCCGGTGATGGCTTGGACGACACCCTCTGGGAAGAACGTGGATCTGACTTATGACGGGTTAGCGTATGCTCCAACCAATCCTGGTTCATACGCCGTGACCGGGGTGGTCAATGAGCTGAACTATTACGGTTCGAACGTCGATCGGCTGCGCATATCTCTGAATGACGGGATCGTCAACCTCGGCAATCTGGTGCAGATCTATGACGGTACGCCGCGCATCGCGACTTATACGACCGAGCCGACGAACTTAACGGTTGATGTTACCTATGATGGCTCTCCGACTCCGCCGACCAATGCCGGTCTCTACGCCGTTGAAGGCGCGATCAATGATCCTATCTATCAGGGGTCCAGCACTGGGACATTGACGGTTTATCAGAAGCACCAATGGATCGCCTTCCAGAATCCCGGTCAGCAGGAAACCCCCAGCAGGTTCGGGTTGTACGCGACGGCCAGTAGCGGGTTGACGGTTTTGTTTAACGTACTTAGCGGGCCTGGCGTGATCAGTGGCCTGACAAACCTGACGTTCACTGATACGGGAACTGTTAATATAGTTGCCAGTCAGCCGGGTGACAGGAACTGGTATGCGGCGCCGGCTGTGGGTTATCTAATCAATGTGGATACCAATCGTGCGCCCACGATTGAGATTATTATCCCGACTACGAATGCAAACTATAATAGCGACACCAACCTGCTCACATTTGGTGGAACGGCAGCTGACAATGTCGCCGTGGCATCTGTAACGCTGAGAAATAGCCGTGATGTGGCTGCGTACACCTGTACTGGAACTACAAACTGGCAATTCACCGGATTCCCGCTCTATCAGGGCAGCAATTACGTTACGGCGGTTGCGTATGATCTGGTGGGAAATTCGTCCACGGATGCCGTGGCGGTGGCGTTTACAAACGACACGCGGTATGACGATGTATTGAGGTCGGGTGGAATGATTCAGGAGATTATTTTCCCGGACAACCTGACAACCGGTGCAACCGTCAAAGTACAGTGGAAAATACTTTCCTATGTGCCTGTTGTGTGCCGCGTTTATGCGGGCGACCTGGCCGCAACCTGGTCTTTCTTCAAGAGCGGAATATTTACTGGCGTGACACAGAGCCCGTGGAATCTATTTGGTCGCCATGCCAACATCTATTCTTTCGAGTGCGACTGGACTGTGCCGCAAAAGCCAGGGGAATTCCGCGTCTGGTTCAATGCGGCTCAGATGGACGGTGACCAATATATGATACCGGTCATTCCTGATGGCGTGGACGCCCGTCCCGATCTCGTTCACCCGAAGCTTATACAGCGTACCATTCTGCCGGGAGGCAGCGTTGTTAGCGGTAACCCGCCTTCTGATCCGGACATCTGGAACCCGGCGGATATCTTTGAGACCCGCGAGCAGCAGCTGGAGCGTGCCGGTGCGAGCATTACGTATATTAATCTGGCATCCAACCTGATAGTGGGCGCGTCGGTTACTAGCGAATGGAAAGTGCTCTCATATGTGGATATTAATTCACAAGTGATATTGCTGGATGCCGTGCCAACAAACATCTGGCTGGTTGCGGATGCGACGCTGGTGGGTTCGCCGCAAATAACGACCTATAGATTCAAGAACCGTCAGGACGGCACAATGTGGTACTATGCTTACGAATATACCTTCAGGACAACCTTTGTCGTGCCAGACGTGCCGGGTATGCAGCAGTTGTACTTCCGGTGCAAGAGGTCTGATAACCCGGCTTCCGCCCCGATGGCAGCGTCTATTTCGGCGGGCGTTGATCCCGAACCCTGGTTGTTCAACAGTATGTACGGAAGGTTCATCGAGCGCTTGGTAGTGGATCCAGGACCATGATGTTTGATCCTTTAGAATAATGAACCGCTTGCATAACATCAAAAGGGAAGCCGTCTTATGGTTTGGGTTGTTTACAGCCTTTGCCATAAGCGGTTTACTCGTGGTCTGGAGTGGTTCTGAAAAGTCGTCGCCAGCGGGTGAACATGACGTTGCAATGGATCTAGCTGAGCCGGACGGTTTGGTGACGCGTATTGATCAAACCAGGCAATCGAGAACGGAATCTACACTAAAGCCAAGAACAGATGGTGTAGTGCAGAAAAGTGCGCGGCCGTCCGTCAAAGCAACCGGAAGCGAAACGCCGTTTCCGGCGACTTCTCTTGTTTCTGAAAAAGTTTCAGCACCAGAAAGCGATCCGGCAAAGCTGTGCGCGGCGCTGGCTGACGCGCTGAACGGCGGAACAAGCGCTGATATTTCTGCTTTGCGGACAGAGCTTCTGGGGTTGGGTTCCGCCGCTGTGCCTTGTCTGACAGCGCTCCTGAATTCAGGAAAGATGGCAACAGAGGTTGAAGCGCTGCGGTTGCTGGTGCAAATTGGCAGTCAGGTGGCGCTTGAGGCAGCCCTAGGGAAGATGTTGACGCTTGCGGAATCAAGTCCGGGCTACGGTGGATTCCTTGCAGTCTTTGCTGATTGCCGGAGTAAGGAATTTGCTGCATTGCTTACCAATATGCTGGGTGCTCAGAAAACCGACAGAGCGAGGCGGCGAGTTTTTGCAATTCTTGCTGCTATGAATGGTACGGAAGTGATCGAAAGTCTGGCGGCGCAATTGGTAAACCCGTCTGATCAATTGCACGCTCAGGACTGCGCGGATATGCTGGCGACGGCACGTGATCCAGGGCAGGTCGCGGCGTTGGCAGATTTGCTGGAATCTGGAAAGACACCGAAAATACAGGCTTTGGCGGCCTGTGGCCTGGCAAGTGTGGGTAACCAGGCAGCCTGTGCCGCCCTTGTCAAAAACGGTTCGGCGTCGGATGCTATTGCCGCCGTCTGTCGCGATGCGCTGGCGACTGTTGGTTCGTCCTACGGACAGGAAGCCCTGATCAAAGCAGCCGTAACTCCGGCTGTTCCTTCCGCCGTGCGCTGTGCTGCTGTGCAGGCCCTTGCAGGCCAGCCGGGACAAAGGGTTGAGGCCGTGCTGGTAAATTTAGGGCAGGCGACTGCAGACCCGGCCTTGCAGGCGGTGATTGCTCAGGCGCTACCATCGGTCGTAACGAGTGTACCTTCGCCGGAGTCCTTGAGTATGGCGGGAGTTGTCGGAATGAACGGAGAAATGTTCTAACTAGAAGGGAGCAAGGCTGTGAGCAAGTTTAAAAATGTGGTAGTTCTGTCGGGCGTTTGTGCAGTTGTTTTCGGAGCGTGCGCGTATGTAACGATGGCCGTCGAACCAGCCGCAGGGAAGACTGATACTTTTGCGGATAAAATGCGCTTCAGCCCTGCCAAGGGCGAAACCTTGACGACAGCGATGAATGCCGGAAATGCGAAGCTTGATCGTGGGATACAGGTTGCGCAGGCTGCAACGGCTGCCGCCGCACCGGTTGTGGCCGTGAAAGCTGTGAATGCTGGCGTCAGCGTTGGCGTGGAGCAGAAATTCAGCTCGTGGTCTGACCTGACTGCCATGTTCAGGCCGTCACGCTGGAGTAATCCCTTCCGGGCAGGCGGGACCCTGTGCTGGTTAAACTACTACTCCTGGGCCAGCGTGCCTGGCCGGACGGCTAAGGTTCTGTTGGGCGAGGCGATTATTGCCGGTGCGGTGGTTGCGATTGTAGAAGGCACACGGGATGATGATAGTTCGAGCAGCAGCTCCACCAGCAGCAGTTCGAGCTCTGGTAGTTCGAGCACCAGCAGTTCGAGCTCTGGTAGTTCGAGCACCAGCAGTTCGAGCTCCGGTAGTTCGAGCACCAGCAGTTCGAGCAGCGGTGGCAGCTCTAGCAGTTCGAGCAGTAGCGGTGAAGTGCCGTTCTGAGCTGCGGTTGTTTTAACTTTTGCAACTGCCAGGGCGGTTGCAATTTATGGCGGTTATCGTAAGGGACCGGTCTACCAGACCGGTCCTTTGGTCTTTTAACAGATGGCTGAAAACAGCGATAATATCCTGGCTGCGGAAGAGGCGCATCGTCTGCGGACGGTCTGTCCTCAACGCCTGAGCAGCGGGTTTGCCGGAGCAGCGGTTTTTGCCGTGGGATCAGTTTTGCTTTGCCTGTGGCGCGTGCTCACGCGCCCTGGCGTAGCCAACCGGGTGGAATACATCGTACTGCTCGTGGTCGCGTGTCTCGTGATGGTGCTGCTCGAGCTTCTGGTCTTCCGCGTACATCGGCAGCAGTTCGATTTCGGGCGGCGGAGCCAATTAACACGAGCCGTGCATCTGGACGTGCTTCGCCAACTTGGCGCGCTGCTTGCAACTCTCACGCTGGCATGGGGTTGCTATGCGCTTTTTGCGGAGTACGCGCTGCAATTCGCCGGATTTTTCAATCCAAGCTATGCGAAAAGCTGGTACGCCCCATTTTTTGACTTCTTCAAACTTGCAACCCCCTCGCTGGTCGTACTTGCCATACCCTATTTCTATTTGTGCGCGCTCTTCCGGAAGTGGAACCGCGATGATGATGAGCTTTTGAGGCTGTGGTGCGGATATATGACGCTGGCGCGCTTACGCCGGCCCGATCCGGTTTTTTGGGCGGCCATCCGCTCCTTGCTGGTTAAGTTCTTTTTCATTCCGGTAATGACGGTTTTTTTTCTGAACAACGCCAGGGTCGTTGAAGATAAGCTTATTCTGTTTCTTGCCGGACCGTGGATCTGGGACGTAGCTTTCGCCGGACGGCTTTTTGCCGCCCTCTACGAAGGACTCTTCATGCTCGACGTCAGTCTGGCGCTGCTGGGCTACATTTGCTGCTTCCGGATTCTTGACACGCACATCCGGTCCGCCGAGTCCACCTTGCTCGGATGGGCGGTTGCGCTGGCCTGCTATCCGCCCTTCAACCAGCGCTTGACCGGGCTTTACATTCCGCACGATTCGGTTGGGCAACCCTGGATGGCGGTTCTTTCGGGGAGCCCGTGGCTTTACTATATTATCGGCACGGCAATTCTGCTGCTGGTGTGGATTTATCTTTACGCGACCATCGCCTTCGGACTGCGTTTTTCAAATCTTACCCATCGCGGTATCATCTGTCGTGGACCATACCGCTGGATTCGTCATCCGGCCTATGTCGCAAAAAATCTTTCCTGGTGGCTCGTCAGTCTGCCGTTTTTACACAGTCCCGGCGATTGCGTGCGCTTGTGTCTTTTGAACGCAATCTACGTGCTCCGCGCGTTGACTGAGGAGCGGCATTTGTGCTATGATCCGGCTTATGGTGAGTATATGAAGCGTGTAAAATGGCGTTTCATTCCGGGTGTCGTATGAAGACCTATTTGACCGACGTCCTGAAAGTTTTAATTGTCACTGTATTCGTGACGCTGGCGACCAGTTCTGCCCAGCAAGTCAGCATTACGAGTGTGGACCTGTCCGGGCGTATGGGTTTTGCCTTGTCGCCGACCGGTACGGTTGCCGATTATGCCTGCTCGGTGGAATGGTGTTCTACTCTTGGCAACGGGTGGACAAACGCCTGGCCTCACCCCTTCGCTTCATTCCCGCTATCCAACGGCACCTACTCAGCCGACCTTCCGCGCTTCTTCAGGATTCTTTGCGCAACCGGCACAGTCGCGCCGGGTGCGAACGCGGCGTACAAGGTAATCAACAGCAATATTGTGGCGCGTACGCAAGACGGCTTGATCAGTTGGACGAACAATGGCGACCCGAAGTATTTTGTTGAGTATGCGGTTGGTACAAATCGCGTCTGGCTTGGCGACTGGGTCTGCCAGACGAATATTCACGCCACTGCGGATGTCACGAACCACATTGAATTGCCGATGTGGTTCAGGGTGGTTGCGATTACACAGGCCACTGCTATAGTCACGCTGGAAGCTCTGGTGCAGAGCTACAATGGTGCGGCGCGGAGTGTAACGGCGACGACGACCCCGACCGGGTTGCCGGTTGCCATTACCTATGCCGGACTGGCTTGGGCGCCAACCAACGCCGGCAGTTACGCGGTGGCGGCGACAATTACGGACAGCAATTATACCGGCGTTACGAATGGGATATTGCTGGTAAATAAGCTGTCGGTGGTGCTGACCGGCGTGCGGACGTATGACGGCACGGCGACAGCGTCCAACAGTATTCTGTCGGTCTCGAACAAGATCGGTTCGGACGATGTGACGGTGGCGTCTGGGAGTGGCACTTTGATGAGTTCGAACGCAGGCTGGCGGGCCTTCGCTTCTCTCGGTACTCTGACTTTAGGCGGAGCGGCGGCGGGTA
>JBAXJV010000153.1:0-6941 GCA_037137675.1 bacterium
GCGGCACTCCCAGATGTGCTGAGCCTACTGACAGTTCACCGCAATCCTCCATTGTAACCGTGGGCGCGGTGGTGAAGAGATAAACGCCGAATACGACCGCGAAGGCGATCCAGAAGGCGCTCCAGTCTATCCAGCTAAAAAAAGGCTCCTCGCGCTTGGTCGGGAGGTCGGGCACGCACGCCAGTCCGGCGACGCTCGCCGGCGACGATACAGTTGGTTTAATCATGAGTCCTCTCGCGCGGGCAACCGTGCGTCGCGCATGTGAAGGTTCATATTAGGAAATGACGGCGTATTTGTCACCCTAGATCTGAGACCCGGAATAATCCGCCAACCTGCAAGCGTGCCCCTGGCGCTTTGTCATACCAGATGGCTGCGGCGGCGGACGACCCACTCGGCGGTCACGGCGGCCAGGAAGAAGAGGAATAGCCATGGCGAATCCCAGATTTCTATGCGCCGCTCGTGGACGACGCGGCGTTCAGTGCGTTCGATGGTGTTCGCCAGTTGTGGCAGGGCGTCAATTTCGATGGAGCTCCCGCCGGAGGCTGCGGCAATCGCGCGCAGGGTTTCGGGCTGACCTTCCGGGTGCGCCAGTTCGTCGTTGGCCCCGCGTACGCTGATGTCGACTGCGGCGTTAGCGACCGGCACGCCATTTTTGAGCAGCGTGGCGGCCAGCGACGCATGGCCCGGCGCCGACGGCGTGAAGCTGCCGCTAAAGCGGTCGGGATCGGCGGAACTGCTGGTGAGCGGCACTTCGATCGCCGCGACGTCGTTTAGGACGGCCTGGACGCGCACGACGGTTCCCGACAGATCTTGGTTGGTTTGCGCGACGCGTGCGACGCGCACTGCCACCGGCTGTCCGACTTCCGCATCGTAGCGGTCGGTGGTTAGCGTCAATGGCGCGCGCGCCTCGGCGGCATCGCGGCCGGCGAGCCAGCGCAGGGTCTGGCTCCAATAACGCGCGTAGAGCGTATCCGGGAGACCCGCCAGACGCGCCAGGCGGCTCCACTGCCAGGTGGTGTCCACGGTCATCGCCATCACCCGGCCGCGACCGTAGCGCTGGACCAGGATCACCGGCATCGGCGCCGCCGCACTGCCTGACAGTGCGGGAGCCACGGCGAGAACTTCGGCGCCCGGCTTGGCGCGCGCGATCAGCGCCGTGCCCGGCAGCGGCGGCGCGGCGGACCATGCGGCGGCATCCTGCACGCGGTCGCCGCTGAGGGTGAAGACTGGATGACGACGGCCTGTCTCGGTCAAACTCAGCGCAAACGGGATCTCGCTCTGGAATGGCGCAGTGGCTGTGAACACCACCGGCAGCACATCGGCCAGTGGCGTTCCTCGCAGGCCATCGGCGCCGAAGCTGTGGTAGCCGCCCAGGATCAGCAGCGCGTGGCCGGCGTCTACCCACTCCTTGATCGCGGCGTACTCCGGCGCGTCCAGGAAGGCGCCTTCCATGTCGCCCAGTATCAGCACCTGAAATTTGGAGAGGCGCTCGCTGGTCAGTAATTCTGCGGCGGCTGGCGTCAGGCCGCGCTGCGGGTTCGCGCGGCGCACGATGCTAACGAGCGCGATGTCGGGATCGTCCTCAAAGTGTTTTTTGAGGAAGGTGTATTCGTGACGCAGGAAGCCCTCAATGTAATAAACCGTCACAGGCTCTGGATCTACTTGCAACGGAAAGTCGCGCGTGTTGTTGAGCGGATCCGGATCGCCCGCCAGAACCGATACGGCAGCGCGCAGCGCGAAATTTCCCGCGTCGCCTGCGGGTACATTCACAATCACAGGGATTGCTGCCCGGCCGGCCGTCAGGTGCACGGATTGCGTGGCGAGTTCGGTCGTCCCGCGTCTTATACTCACCGTGGCGTCGAGCGCCGGTCCACCGCTTTTAGTTATCCGCGCTTCAATCTTAACGGTGTTGTGCGCGATCACCCGCTCGGGCGCCTGCAGGTCGCGCAGCGCGAGGTCCACGCGGCCCGTGGCGGCGAGTTCGGGGAACCCGACGGTATAGACCGGCACGCTGGCTTCGCGCAGTGCGCCGAAGTCCGTGCGTCCGCTGTTGTCGGCGCCGTCGCTGATCAGCACCAGTCCGGCCAGCGGCCGCGCGCGAAGTCCGGTCCCGGCATGTTCCAATGCGCCGAGTAAATCGGTACGCAGCGCGGTAGTCTGGCCGAGTATCCGCCCGGTGGTCGGCTGGCCGCGCCCGTCGAACCACGCCACGACGCAGCGTGGCTTGTCCGGCGGAGTTTTTTCCACGGTCCGCGCAAAGCTGCGTGCGGCTTCGGCGGCGCGCGCGGCACGCGAACGGCCACTGGCGTCGGCAAGCGACATGGAGAGCGAGTCGTCCACAACCACGGCCACGACGCCGGGTTCAATGGTTTCCGTGTGCGAGGTCCAAACCGGTTTGATCAGCGCCAGCAGCAGCGCGATTAGTCCCGTCAGGCGCAGGACGAGCAACGTCCAGGCCAGCCGCCGCGGGGCAAGGCGGAAGATGTCGCGGTAAAGCCAGGGCACGATCGCAATCGCGGCAATGGCGGCGATCAGCCACCAGCCACCGGACGCCCCTGATTCAAGCGTAAACCCGCTGCTCATGCCGGCTCCTTGCCTGGCGCCGGAGCGGCGTAGTGGCGAGCAAAAACGCGGTTGGCCAGCCACGGTTCAATCAATGCGATCGCCAGCACAATTATCAGCAGCACATCCCACAGCCGCCTGCCTTGGCGCGCGCGCAACGCCGCCCCGGCCGCCTGCGTGGCTTCAGCGACAAAGCTTACCAGTGGACGGCCCGGCAGCAGTTCCTGAAGCCCCTTCTCAACGGATTTTTCCAGGGAGGCGGAATGTTGTGAACCGGCAAAAACTTCGTCGAGGTAGCGCAGGTTGGATTCGCAGCCTTCGAGATTCACTGCGCATAGCGCGACGGAAGGCGGCGGGCGATAGGCGGAGGCGGCTGGTTGCGGAGGCGGTGACGACAGGCTTAAAATGTAAACACCGGGCTGCACGGTATCGGCTACTACCAGCGGGGTGCTGTCCGCGATGCTGCCCGGCAGCACTCCGGCGGGGGTGCCGTCGGGCTTGCGCACATGTATCTCAGGAAGCGCCGCGCCGGCCGCTGCTGGTATTGGAATGCGGGCGCCGGTCGCGAAGAACGGCTGCGCTGCGATACGGTCCTGTGCCAGATACGCCACCAGGCGCTGAATCCACGGCACGTAGGCGGCGCGCACGGGAAAGTTCGACCAATCGCGGTCACAAGGCGCCGCAAAGAGCATGACCCGCCCGCGCCCAAAAGGCTTTTCGAGACAAAGCGGAAGGCCGCTGTCTGTGCGCATGAGTATGCTGGCATCCGGCGCCGGTTCAACGCGCCAGAAAGCTGTGAAGGTCACCCCGCCCAGGCTGGCGAAGCGTGGATCATCGAACGGTGCGAGCGCCGGATGACCGATGTCGCAAGCGCCGATGCTTGCAGTGGTCGCATCCGCGCCGGGGTGGCCAGCTACTTCCAGCAGTCGCGCTGGAAGCAGTCCGCCGTGCAGACGGGCAGCGCCACTCAGACGGTCGGCGTACCATGCCCCTTGAACGCGGTCGCCGGCGAAAACCAGCAGGCTGCCGCCACTGTCCACCCAGCCTTCCAATCGCTGCACGACGGCTTCATCAAGCTGCGCCACATTTGCCAGAATTGCCACCGGATAATCCTCCAAACGCGCGCTGCCAAGCGCCTCGGGGCGCAGGCTGTCCAGCCGCACGCCGCGATTCGTGCCGCCGGCATCCAGCGCGGCGCGCATGTAGAAGAGCTCGTCAAGCCGCCGCACGGCCGATGGTGCGCCGTTAACCGCCAGCACCGGCAGCGCGGCGCGCACCTCGAAAGCGAACCAGCGGCGGTTGTCGGCGTCCAGATTATCCGGCGATAGTTCCACCCAACCGCTATGCCAGCCGGGCGTGGTGAAGGTGTGCAGAAAAACCGGGGCCAGCGTACCGCTGCGGACGTCCGGCATGAGCCGCCGTTGAGTAACCTTCTCGCCATCCACAAAAAGGCTGACTTCGATGCCGCCCGGCGCGGCGCCGGCGCAGCGGATCAGCGGGCGGATAGCGTACGGCAGGCCTACCATCGGCAGCGCATTGGCGTATTGCAGCGCCACGATGCCGGCGTTCTCGGCGTGCACCGGACGGACCTGGGCGAATTGGTAGAGCACATCCCCGCCACGTGCCGCCGGAAATGGCGTGGCGGTATCCCAGCCGCTGTCCTGAAGATCACTTAAGATGTGAATTTCGCGGCTGTCGGCTGCGCCAGCGGCGACGATCTGCTCCGCTCGCGCCACTGCGCCGGCGAGGTCGGTGCCGAGCGTTGCGAAGGCGGTTGCGTCGAGCGCCCGCCGCACAACTTCGGGATTGCCGGGCGTAGACACGGGCGTCAGGGGGCCATCAGCCCGGCGTCCCGCCAGAACCAGCGCGGCGCGATCACCCGGGCGCAGCGAATCGAGCAGCGCGTGCGCTGCGCTGCGGGCGCGGTCGAAAAGCGAGCCGTTCCCGTCGCGGTAGCTCATGCTGGCGGAATCGTCGAGCACAATCACGATTGCGCGCCGACCGCCGTGGGCAGCACGGTTCTGCGGCAACAGCACGGGGCGCGCCAGAGCCAGGGCCAGTATTGCGAAAAGCGCCATGCGGGCGAGCAGTAAGAGCCATTCCTTGACCCGGCTCATGCGGCGCGAGCGTAGAAAATCTTCGCCGAAAAACTGCGTCGAAGAAAAGGTTATTTTTTTCACCCGCCGCGAGCGGGTGAGATGTATCAGCAGTGGAATCGCTGCCGCAGCGAGTCCCGCTAGAAAAAGTGGTGTGAGAAAAGTAAGCATTCAGGTCAGCCTGTAGCCTTGTTAAACTGACTCCGGCGGGCAAGGTAGCTGGTCAAGAAACCGGCGAACGGCGTGTTGGTTTCGGCTGCGACGTAGTCTATGGCCGCCTCGCCGCAACCGTTGCGCAGCACTTCGAGGAAGCTCTTCATGGAGTTGAGATAGGCGCGCCGGAAGGCCTGCGGGTCGCTGTGGACCACGCGTCCGCTTTCCATGTCTTCGATGGCCGAAATGTCCTCGAACGGGAAGCTGCGCTCGGCGGGATCGAGAATATGGAAGACGATGACTTCATGTTTACGGTGGCGGAAGTGTTTTAGCGCCTGAACCACGCGCCCGGCGTCGTCGAAAAGGTCCGAAAGCACAATTACCAGCGAGCGACGCGGGATCTGCTCCGCGATTTCATCGAGCACTTTGGCAAGACTGGTTTCCCCGCCCGGTCGCGCATTCTCCAATTGTTCTATCAGGGCGGCGAAATGCATGGGCCCCTGGCGCGGCGGGAGATTTGCGGCGACCACCGTGTCGCAGGTGATCAGGCCGACCGCGTCCTGTTGCGTACGCATCAGGTAGGCCAGACTGGCGGCAAGGTAGCAGGCGTATTCCAGCTTCGTCATTGCGCCCAGGTGGCGGTAGCCCATGGATGCCGACTTATCCACCACCAGCCATGCGCGCAGGCTGGTTTCCTCCTCGTACTGCTTGACGTAAAGCTTGTCCTGGCGGCCGAAGACGCGCCAGTCAATGTGCCGCGGATCAACGCCCGGCGTGTACTCGCGATGCTCGGCGAACTCGACCGAGAAACCATGGCGCGGACTCTTGTGCAAGCCGGAGAAGTAGCCTTCGACCACCAGCCGCGCCGCCAGCGACAGATTGCGCAGCCGCCCCAGCGCTTCGGGATCAAGATAGTGGGAGGAAGACATGAGGGTGGGTGGGGGTGCTCAGTGTTCGGTGTTCGGAAACAGCGCTGCGTACTGAGACGCGCCAATCAACGTGCCGCAGGTCCACGCCCGGCGTGTACTCGCGGTGCCCGGCAGGCTTGATCGAGAAACCATGGCGCGGACTCCTGTGCAAGCCGTAGAAGCAGCCCTCGACCCAATATCAAGCATCCGGTTCCTTCACCCGGTCGAGCAGGCGGGCGACGATTTTGTCGGCGGTCTGGCCTTCGGCGTCGCCGCGGAAGTTGAGCAGTACGCGGTGGCGCATGACGAGCAGCGCGACGTCGCGGACGTGGGAGCAGTTGACGTTGTACTCGCCGGCGATTGCGGCGCGGGCTTTGGCGCCCAGCACCAGATACTGCACGGCGCGAGGGCCGCAGCCCCATGACACAAACTGCTTCACAAAGTCCGGCGCAGTCGGATCGTCGGGACGTGTGGCGCGGGCCAGGTCCACGGCGTAGCGGGCCACGTGATCGCTGACCGGCAGCCTGCGCACAATCTGCTGCAAGGCCACGATCTCGGCGCCGCTCAGCACGGGAGTCACGATGGCGGCGCTGTCGCCGGTGGTGGATTTGGCGATGCTGACTTCTTCCTCCGGCGACGGATAGCCGATGCGGATATCGAACATGAAACGGTCAAGTTGGGCTTCGGGCAGCGGGTAGGTGCCTTCCTGTTCGATCGGGTTCTGCGTGGCGAGCACAAAAAACGGTTCAGGAAGCGTGTAGGTGCGGCCGTTGACTGTGACCTGCAGCTCCTGCATGGCTTGCAGCAGCGCGGCCTGGGTCTTGGGCGGCGTGCGGTTGATTTCGTCGGCCAGCAGGATATTGGCAAAGACGGGGCCGTTGACGAAGCGAAACTGCCGCGTGCCGGTGGCGGCATCGGTTTCGACCAGCTCCGATCCGGTAATATCTGAAGGCATCAGGTCGGGTGTAAACTGGATCCGGTTAAAGCTCAGGTCCACGGCACGCGCGATGGTGCGCACCATCAGCGTTTTGGCGAGACCCGGGACGCCCACAATCAGCGCGTGGCCGCGTGAAAACATCGCTGTCAGCAGATTGTCCACGACCGCGTCCTGGCCGATGATGATCCGGCCGATCTGTTCCTTAAGCCGCAGGCGCGCCTCGCCCAGTTTGGCGATGGCCGCAACGTCGCTGCGCGCCGGGGCCTTGCCTGTTTCCTGCATCAG
>JBAXJV010000154.1:0-6927 GCA_037137675.1 bacterium
CACGATAGTGGAGCGGTGAAAAGACCTTGCAGAACCCGCCCATCTGCGGTTCGAACTTTGATTTACGGCGACCGGTCCCGCTCGCCGCCATGGCGCCGGAGGTGGCGCCGTGATAAGCCTCGTAGCAACTGATAAACTTGTACTTTTGCGGACGCCCGGTCTGCTTGAAATACTGGCGGGCAAACTTCATGGCCGATTCGATGGATTCCGAACCTCCGCTAAAAGGCTTGATGAACCGCAGATTGCCGGGCGTCACGGAGCCGAGCTTTTCGATGAAGTCGAGCGCCACGTCCGAAATGGCGTGCAGCGGCGGAGTGAAAGTGATTTTATCCATCTGCCGGCGCATGGCCTGAATGATCCCGGGAGGGCGGTGGCCTAGCACCGCTACAAAAATCCCGCTGATGGCATCCACGTAGCGATGGCCGTGGCTGTCCCAATAGTTAAGCCCCTCAGCCTTGTTCAGAATAAGGGGGTGCTTGAGAAACTCAGCGGTCTGCTGGTAATCAAGGAAGGTGTTTTGAATCAGCTTTTTTTGGCGACTGGTGATTTTCATTGAATTTGTGACCCGCCTCAGCAGCTTGCTATATTTGAAACTTTTGTCAAGCCAGCCGGACTCCCAGCCGCACTCCCCAAATGTGCGGCTAAGCTGCGCTGATTCTGCAGAACAGCCATTTATAAGCTGCAAAGACGGCCCGGCGAGACGCCTCGCCCTACCTCGCGTACGATCAAGCAGTTCTTGAAAGCCAGACATGGGTAGGGCGAACCGTCCCGGTGAGCCGCTGAGGCTGATAATGTAGCTATCCCGTGCTGGGAAACAGAACCTTAGCCGCACATCAGGGACTATGTTTTTGACTTTTTACCAGCTTTCTGACAGACTTTTGCCTGTGAAAATGCTTGTTCAATCATTGGCAAAGATCCGGCGGAAGTGAACCGGTTTGACATGCAAGTCAAACTTGGCCAATTTGAGCTCACGCTGGAACCCTCCGGCAAGCTGGCACAGCTCAAGGCGGCAGGGTGCGAACCGCTTCTGGGAGGGGGCTCTTATCCGGTGGACCTAGGACCTGATCGCGTCTTCGAATCGCGCGGCTGGGATGAGTGTTTTCCGACCATCGAACCCTGTGCCGGCAACCCCGTGATGGGGGATTTAATTGGCTTGCCGCCGCTCTGCATACAGACCCCGGAGTCCTTGTGTCAGCAGTGGAAAACCCCGCGCTACACAGCCACCCGCACTTTTCGCGCAACAAGTCCGGACCAGCTCGAGCTTCAATTCGCCGTGCACAACCAGAGCGCCAGGCCAATGCCGTTCCTTTGGGCAAGCCATGCGCTCTTTTCGATCGCAGGCCTTCAACGGGTCCGCTTTTCCGATCGGCTGGAGCTCGATGACTTCAGCCTGGACGGAACCTGCCGGAAAGTTTTCGAGCCCCATCAGGGGCCGGTCCGGATAGTTCGCCGGGATTGTGAAATTAATCTGGATACTGATCAAGCGTGGTGGGGCATCTGGCTGAACCGGGGCGGCTGGCCGGCCAAGCGTCCCGCCGGATTCGGGTGTTTGGGGATTGAAGCCACCACAAGTAATTCCGATCTGCCGACGGGGTCCGTAATTGACGGCGGTGGCAGATTTCAAGGCACAGTTATTTTGAGCGTTTTATGATGATCATGGAATTAACGTTTTCAACCACAGCGCATCACGAGGGACACAAGCATGCCAAAAACAACTAAGAAAAAACCCGCCGCCGAGCCGACTGGCGCAGGCGGATGGCTGACCTACCGCCCGGATCTGAAAGTGCTCGACTGCACCATCCGCGACGGCGGGCTGATCAACGCTCACAAATTCAGCGATGACTTCGTGCGCGTAATCCATGCCGCAGCGCTCGCGGCCGGCGTGGACTATTTCGAGTGCGGCTATAAATCCTCCAAGCGGCTTGCCAAGTGCGCGGACTATGGCCCGTGGAAATTCTGCGATGAGGCCGATCTGCGGCGCGTCTTCGGAGATGAACCCGACCAGAAAATGAAACTTTGCGTAATGGCCGACGCCGAGCGCACCGATTTCCACGCCGACATCCTGCCCAGAAGCGAGAGTATTCTCAGCATGGTCCGCGTCGCATGTTACATCCACCAGATGCCGACCGCCGTCGAGATGATCCGCGATGCGCACGACAAGGGCTACGAAACCACCTGCAATATAATGGCGCTCTCCACCATCCAGGAGCCCGAACTGCGCGCCGCGCTCAAGCTGCTAGCCACAACTCCGGTAGACACCGTCTATGTCGTGGACAGCTTCGGCTCGCTCTACTCCGAACAGGTCCGCGACTACATCCGGCTCTTCCTCGCCGGCCTCGGTAACGCCGGCAAGCAGATCGGCATCCACACCCACAACAACCAGCAACTCGCCTTCTCCAACAGCATCGAAGCCGTCATTCACGGAGTCACAATGGTGGACGCGACCATCTACGGGCTCGGACGGGGCGCGGGTAATTGCCCGATGGAACTGCTGCTTGGTTTCCTTAAAAACCCGAAGTTCGAACAACGTCCGCTGATCGAGTGCATCCAGCAGCACTTGCTGCCGCTCTCCAAGCAGATTGACTGGGGCTACAGCATCCCCTACATGATTTCCGGCCAGCTCAACCGCCACCCGCGCGAAGCCATGGAGCTGCGCGAAGGCCCGAAAAAAGAATCTTTACTCGAGTTCTACGACAAAATGATGGAGTGAGCCTCTGTCAAACAACCGGGTAGTTTATCGCAGTCCGTAATTGTTTGAATTACGCGCCCTTGTTCATTTTTGTCCATGCCGGGGCCGTGCGGCCCAGACGCTTCAGCACCGCCTGCAGGTCAGCCCAAACCTCGTGTTTAGCTGGCGGATTGCGCAGCAGGTAAGCGGGATGGTAGGTGGGCATTACCGGAATGCCCTCGAAGTCGCACCAGGTTCCGCGCAGCTTGGAAATCCCCTCTGTCGGGCCTAATAGTCCCTTAACGGCCGTAGCGCCCAGCGCCACGATCAGCGTCGGGTGCAGCGCGGCGATCTGCCGCCGCAGGAAAGGCAGGCAGGCGGTCATCTCTTCCGGAAGCGGCTGACGGTTGTCCGGCGGGCGGCACTTGCAAATATTGGCGATGAAGATCTGCTCGCGGGTAAAGCCCATGGCTAAAATCATCTGGGTCAGCAACTGCCCCGAGCGCCCTACAAAAGCCAGTCCCTGGGCATCTTCGTCGGCCCCGGGCGCCTCCCCGATGAACATTATCTGCGGCCGCAGGTTGCCTTGGCCGGGAACTGTATTCGTTCGCTGTTTGTGCAGAACGCAAATGCGGCAGGCCGCCACCTCGCCAGCCAGTCGCAGCATTTCCGCCGCCACACCAGCCAGCGCCGGATCGGCGGCTTCCGGCATGATGTTGCGCGGGGCCACGTTCGTTGCGCCCGCGTTACGTGTTGTATGCAGCGGTTCTGTCGGCAAAGCGGGCTTCTTCACCGGCGCTGCGACAGCTGCAACCCGTGGCTGGTCAGATTTACCCGCAACCGGACGCGGCGCGGGGATGGCGGCTGCGGGCGCAGCTCCTCTGGTCTTCGGCAGCGCGGTCGTTTCAACCACGCGCACACCTTCGTCACGCAAATTTTCAACGTGCTTCCGCAGATCTTTCACCACGCCCGCCAGGACGGCCCGCTTAACACTCATGCACGGAACTTTCCGCACCCGGCGCCGTTGCGGCTCCCTGCCGTCGCGCCAGACGCCGCGTGGCATGCCACATGTAAAGAGGGCCTAACAATGCGTAGCCTACGCCCAGCAGCACCATAATCGAGGCGGCGGGCACGGAATAGCGGGCGTCTGGAACGAACAGCAATCCGACCAGCACAACCATGGGCATAAACAGTGCCGACACTTTGGTGGGTTTAGGGTAGCGTATGTTGGTCACTTGAAGAACGATGAAGGCTACAATACCTGCCAGAAAAACGCTCTGCATCGGATGCCGCTGGAGCGACAGAAAATGTCCGGGCGACGCCGTTTCGCTCAGGAACACCAGAGTTGCCACCCACCCCGCACAGGCCGTGATCGGAAGGCCGCTGAAGCCATCCTGCCCGCGATGAATATCGCTGGCCTTAAAGCGCGCCAACCGTACAACGCCCGAAAGCACAACAGCGGCGGTCATGACCACGCGCCAGAAGAGCGGTCCGCGCTCGTTGACAACGTAGATCAACAAAGCCGGGGCAATTCCAAAAGCGGTCATGTCCACATAGGTGTCCAACTCCGACCCCAGCGCGCTGCAGCCTTTCAGACGCCGCGCCACATTGCCGTCAATGCCGTCTAAAATCATCGCCAGCATAATCAGTTGCGCCGCCCAGAGATGCGCCCTGCCCACATCCACCCCGCTCCGCAAACTTTCCAGCGTCATCAGAATGCTGAAAAACCCACACAGCATGGCGGCCAGCGTAATCAATGTTGGAATCGCCTGACGCCAGGTCATGGGTGGTTTTTTTGTCATGGTTTTAGTTTATCCGTCCGTAAGCGGGCGATGATCGTTTCGCCAGCACGCACTTTATCGCCGCGCTTCGCCAGCACACGCACGTCACCGGCAGGCAGGTAGACGTCCAGGCGCGACCCGAACTTCATCATGCCGATCGGATCGCCCTTGCGCACGCTGTCTCCGGGGGTAACCCAAAACACCACCCGTCTGGCCACAGGCCCTACAATCTGCTGCACCAGGCAGCGGGTTTGGCTATTAGTGAACAGCAGGGAGCTGTGCTGATTGTAGAACGAGGATTTCTCTTGAAAGGTGAAATAGCGCTTGCCGGGGTAATATCTGGCAAAGGTCACAGTACCGTCCAGCGGCGCGCGGTTGACGTGGACATCGAACAGACTCAGAAAAATGCTGATCCGCACGCTGTTAGTCTGAAGAAAAAGCGGTTCGTCACACGGCACCACGTTCATCACCGTACCGTCTGCCCCCGCTACAATGGCGTCCGGATCCAAAGGCGTCTGCCGGGCCGGATCCCGGAAAAAGTACATCAGATAGCCGCCCAGTACCAGCAGTAGCAGCACGCCAGCTCTGAAGGAAGTCTGCTTGGAAACTTTTGCGGCCCGCAAGCCGGCCCACAACAGACCCGCCAGCACCAGCGCCACGATTAGAAACGGCCAGACCTCAAAACGCACATACATGCTGACGCTACCACCCCTTCACTTAAGTGATCCGCATTGGCATCAGGACATACAGGAAGGGGGTCCCGCTCTTGATCACCCCGGGGCTCAACTCGTCCACGAGTTCGAAGAAAATTTCATCGTCGGCCAGATTACGCAGCGGCTCCATGATAAATTCGGGATTGAACGCTACGGCTATGTCCTTGCCGGTGTACTTGATCGGAAGACTTTCATTAGCCTCGCCGGCATCGGGCGAAGACGCGCTGACTTTCAGCTTGTTCTTGCCGAAACTCAGCCTGACAGAGCTGGATTTTTCGCTTGTCATCAGCGCCACGCGCCGGACCGCCGTCAACAGCATCTCGCGCTCCACAGCTACCCGTTCCTCGCAGTGGCTGGGAATCACCTGACGGAAATTGGGGTATGTGCCTTCGATGAGCTTGGAAATCACCAGCACGTTGTCAAATTCGAAGGCCGCCTGATTCTTTGTCAGTGTAATCTTGATTGTTCCGTCGTCGCGCAGCGTGTGCAACAGCTCGTTGACGGTTTTACTTGGCACAACAATGTCGGTTTCGC
Source organism: bacterium (assembly GCA_037137675.1). GTDB lineage: Bacteria > Verrucomicrobiota > Kiritimatiellia > CAIKKV01 > CAIYGI01 > CAIYGI01. The sequence continues at coordinate 5,697 of JBAXJV010000154.1, forward strand.
TCTCCTGTGGAATCTCCTGCTCCTGTTCAGCGAGCGCCAGACGGCGACCATCCGTTGCCACCACCGTCAGTTTATTGCTGCGAAAACTCATTAAACAGCCATTCAAAATATAGCGCGTTTCATCAGCCGAGGCTGCGTAATGCACGCGCTGCAACATTTGTTTCAGCGTATTCGCGCCCAATGTAAACACCGTGCCCTGGCTGGAATCCGCCGGGGCGGGAAAATCGTCGGTCGCCAGACCCATAACTTTAAAAAAGGCCGCACCCGAGGTGATTTCCGTCATGTGCTTGTCGTCAGACTCCATCTCAACGGTTTCGGCCGAGAGTTCGCGGACGATATTAAGCAGGCGGCGGGCCGGAAGGGTGGTAACGCCGGCTTTGCTGGTTTTGGCTTCCACCCGGCAGCGCACAAAAATTTCCAGATCGGTAGCCGTCAGAGAAAGATGGTCACTATCCGCCTCCAACAGTACGTTCGATAGAACCGGAATTGTGGGCCGTGCGCCAACTACTCCGTTCACCATTTGCAAACCAGCTGACAATGCTTCCCGTGTGACTGATATCTTCACAGCTTACCTCCATGACCTTGTCCGGCACCGCCGGCTTTTAACAGATAGAGTATGATTAAAGGTTATATCATATCAAAATTAATATTATCAGTATAGGCAATAATTATGAATAAAACAGAGTAAAAAGGCCGTGCAGATTGAAGAATAACAACTAAACGCCTGCTGATGAACTTGTTGATAACAAGCTTCAGGCGTGAAGATAACTATGGGGTTATCAACCGCTAAAAGTTTTGAACAGCATGTTGTGCAATCAGTCATCAGGGTTACCATCAGCGTTTATTCAGTGTGTCAGCGTAAGTTGACGGGTTAAGGACGCAATCTCCTGACGCAGGTTTTCGTTTGTGACCATGCGCTTCTCGACCATGCGCACGCCGTGCAACACTGTGGCGTGGGTTTTGGCAAACGCAGCCGCAATGCTAGGCAGTGAGGCAGGGGTCATGCTCCGGCACAGGTACATGGCGATTTGACGTGGCACGGCGATGGCTTGAGGGCGGCGCTTGCTGGTCATGTCGCCCAGACGCACATCGTAATGATCGGCCACGGCCTTTAAGATCATCTCGAAAGTCACCGACTGCTGCCGTTCCTGATCGAGCAGATCATGCAGCAAGCGCTCAAGATCGGGGACCGTCAGCGGGCGGCGTAACAGCGCAGCGTAGGAAGTGGCCC
>JBAXJV010000155.1:0-6905 GCA_037137675.1 bacterium
GAGGCGTAAATTGCAAATCGACTCTCCGGTCACGGTAGCGCGAATTTCAGGGTCTGGCAGGTCAAGGTGTTTGGGCCGGGCGAATAACAGAAGATTACGCGATACCGGCTGCCGTTTCTCGGTCAGATCCAGCCAGAAGAGCAGGCCGCGCGCCCCGTATTTGTCCAGAAAACGCTTCACATTCACAGTCGTAACCAGCTGGCTGGTGCGCGCCGGGAATGTTCCGCGAATGTGCCCGCCCGCCAGGCGGCGGCCGGAGAGATCGGTCAAGATCCAGCCCGCGTCACCGCATGTGTCGGTCATGCGGTCGCTGGTCACGTGAATCTCAACTGTGCCCTGCTGGAGGTTCTCCAGTCCCGAGATCAGCAGCGGGGCGTAAAAATCACGCGCCATGTAGTGCAGCGCCTTCCAGCGCTTGTAGTAGTCGAGCGAGGCCCAGCTGGCAACTGGCCAGCAATCATTAAGCTGCCAGTAAAGCGTACCCATGCCGCGCGGCATGCTGCGGCGCCAGTGTTCGACGGCGTACTTGATCGCCATGCCCTGCAGGATTTGAGTCAAACACAGCGTGGAGTTGAAGACCGTTGGCAGCCGGAACCAGTCCAGCAGGTATTGCATAATGACGGCGTTGCCGATGCCGCTGCGCTGGTGTTTTTCCATGACGTAGGTCGTCACGTTGCGGTCGGAGGGCTCCGTGTATTCGCGTACTGTCAGCGGGTCCGGGAATGACTGAAAGCCAAACTCGCTGTTAAAACGGTGTTCACAGGTGCGGTACCACTCGAACGGCTTGCGGCCATGCCAGACATCCCAGAGGTGCGCATCCCCGCGGGTGGGGTCGTTGTGATTTTTGCGGTCGCCAGGCTGCGGAGTGTGTGGGCTGCAGGGCCAATAGTCGTGGTCGGGATCCTCAGCCTGAATGATTTCGGGCAGCAGTTTGTCGAAAAGCTTTCCGTAGTCCTTCCAGCTCATCTGCGATTCGTTCCAGGCCTCTCCGACAAGCCCTTGTTCGAGTTCGTTGTTGCCGCACCAGAGAGCCAGCGATGCGTGATGCCGGAGGCGGCGGACGTTCTGAATCGCCTCCTCGCGAACGTTGGCCATGAAGGCCTCGTCGAACGTCGGATAAGTGGCGCAGGCAAACATGAAATCCTGCCAGAGGCAAATGCCGTATTCATCGCAGAGATCGTAGAAAGCGTCCTGCTCGTAAATCCCGCCGCCCCATACGCGCAGCATGTTCATGTTGGCGGCGGCGGCGGCCCCGATTAATGCGGCATAGTCGTCCCAGGTCATGCGCGTGACAAAAGTGTCGGACGGTATCCAGTTGGCGCCTTTTGCGAAAAAAGGCGTGCCGTTTACGACGAACTGAAAAGACTCGCCCCATTGATCGGGGTGGCGGTCCAGCCGCAGCGTGCGCAGTCCGATGCGGCGGCTGGTAACGTCCACCAGCGTGACGTCGCTCTGGCGCAGCTCGACCACCACGTTGTAGAGCGGTTGACCGCCCATGCCGTTGGGCCACCAAAGCTGCGGATCGGCAATGCGCAGGGACAGCCGGGCTGCGCCTTTTGTGAGATTGGCGTGGGCTTCGGCGACAACCTGCCCTTGGAAGGTGACGCGGGCGCAGGCAATCAAAGCAGCGTCAGGCGCGATAGTTTCGGCTGTGACGGTCACGTTAAGACCGACGGCGCCGGAGTTGTCATGCTCCTGACGGATCTGAACGTCGGTCAGGCGTGCGGTGCGGAAGCCGACAAGTCGCAAGGGGCGCCAGATGCCGGAGGTGACCAGCACCGGCCCCCAGTCCCAGCCGAAGTTGCATGGTTCTTTGCGCAGCCAGGCACGTCCGGCCGGCTCGTGCGGCGCGGTCCAGTTGGGCAGGGTGCCTTCCTGATTGCGCTTTTCGAGATATTTTTCAGGGGCGGAAAAACGGATGGAGATGGTGTTTTTCCCGGAGCGAAGGGCGGCCTTTACGTCAAACTCCCAGGTCCGGTACATGTTGTCGGCAGTGCCAACCGCGACTCCGTTAATCGTGATTGCGGCCAGGGTGTCGAGTCCGTCGCAAATCAGGCGCACGCGCGAAAAATCCTTCAGATCCCGGGCGTCAAAAGTCCGGCTGTAAGTCCAGTCCGTCCGTCCGATCCACTGGAGCGAGGCTTCGTTATCGCGATAAAAAGGCTTATCAATCTTTCCGGCGGCCAGCAGATCGGTATGCACACAGCCCGGCACGGTCGCGTGGTAAGGCGTCTTGCTGTCTGCCTTGCGCAACGTCCACTGCCCATTCAAATCCACAACGCGCATTTTCCGTCCTTCTGCGTGCACAGGCCAGCCAACGCTTTTGGCGGGACCACGGCAACGGCCTGCCATGATGATCTATCCGCCCGGAAATCGCAAGCTATGGACAACGCTGTAACGCTGCGCCAAAGCTCAATTGATTCGCTGGCGCCTCATGGCGACGCCAATAACGAAAGGTCACTTATATGTCCCAAGTTCCAGTCCCCGCTTCACAAAGTACTGGTATGTGTCGTAGTTGACTGTAGCGGGGATCGAGTGGTCGCTGTGCAGCACATATCCGTAATGGCCTTTGACGACAGGAATCTTGGCTTCCAGTTCCGCGTCCACCTTGCGGCGGTCGTTAGAATAGAGCGCCCGCACGTCTATGCCGCCGATCAACGACAGGCGTTCGCCGAAATTGCGGTAAATGCGGGTCAGGTCCATTCCGGCCTTGACTTCAATTACTTGCAGCGCGTCGATGCCGGCCTCGATCATGCCCGGCAGCAGCGGCTCGACGAAGCCGCAGGAGTGCATCACAACGGGGATCTTGTGCGCATGGGCGAATTCGCAGGTGCGACGGTGGGCGGGCTGGATCAGCTCCCGGTACATCGCCGGTGACATGAAGGGTCGCTCTTTGAACCCCATATCCTCGTAGAACCAGATGCCGTCCGGCCAGCCTTCCTCGGCAAAAAGGATTTCCTGAAGCTGGATCGTGAGCCGCGCGAAAGTGTCCACCATGTCGCGGATCCAGTCGGGATCCTCGGCCATGCCCATCAGCATATACTCATGGCCACAGACGGGGTGCATGAGCTCGAAAACGTTGACGCCGCTCCACATGAAAAAGCGCTGCTGTGCATGCGCTTGAGCGCGGGCTTTGCGGTAGCCTTCGAAGTTGATGCGTCTGCGGTCGGGCGTTAGCTTTGGCTTGATCACGGTTTCCCAAGCCAGGCGTTCCTTGACCGAGAAGTCCACGTGCTCAGGGGTTGTGTCGTGCAGTTTGTGGCGGCGCAGCAAGGCCCCGTTGCCGTCGCGCACGAGCCTGGTCTCGGCGTTTTCCTCAATTGTAACCGGCTGGAAGTCGAGGTCGGCTACGCAATTAAACGGCCAGCAGAGCGCCAGGTCGTAATTGAAATGCTCGCTCAAGTCCTCGCCTTCGCGGATATTGCCTTCAGCAGTCCATTTCTTCTGGGTGTCACCCCAGAAATGTTCAAAGATGCCGATCCGATCCACGGGTTGTCGTTTAAGAATGCGGCCGATACGTTCGACGCCGGTCATGGACATGGGTGCAAATCCTTTCACTGCTTGAACAAGCCTTTGATCGTGCTACATTAACTCTGGAAGCGCAATCTTAATCAATCAGCCAGCGGTAACAAGCAGGCCCGTAGAACAAACTCCGGAGGAATGAATTATGCGGCGAATCACGAACAGCGCCGTAGCCTTGGACAACGGCAAGCCCGCCGTAACGATAAGGTGCCCCGCCTGGCCGGTCTCGGGACGGCAGGAATTAATCTGGATGGAGCAGGTTGTGCGCAGCGGTAATGGAGCTGGCTCGGAACGCACGAAACGGCCTTTTGCAAGGAGTACGCGAAATTTATTGGAAGCAAGCATTGCGTCTGCCTGGCCAATGGTACGGTGACGCTTCAGTGCGCCCTGCAGGCTGTGGGTGTGCAACCGGGCGATGAAGTGATTGTGCCGGGGCTGACGTGGGTGGCAACGGCGCATGCGGCGCCGTGACCTGCAATGACCACCTCGGGCAGGTGTCAGCGCATTGCCGGAAACAGGCCGGACGGAAATAGGGAGTCTGGCAAAGCAAGCAAGAGGGCCGGGCGCCATTCTTCTACTCCTGCCCCTCGGAGTCGGAGAGGGTGCGGAAGTAGCGTTTCACGGATTCCTCGTAGCCCTCGGGAAAACGCTCGCTGGCAGCCTGCGAAATTTCGTCGCGCAAAGGTTCGGGCAGCCGCACGGCCCGGCTCCATTGAACCGCAGTGCTCTGGTCAATTTCAACCAGCGCGCCGGTCATGCTGTCGAGCGCCACATGCCGGCGGCGTGCAGCATCGCTGTAACGATGATCGCGCCCGCCTTGTTCCAGCGCGCGCAAGGATCCAATGCTGGCGTTGAGACGCCGGTTTACCACCCCCAGCTTCTCCAGGTCGCGCGCCACTTGCTCGGCTTTTTCGCGCAAGCCCTTGAGCTGCGAGTCCAGCCGCTCTTGCATTTTGACGTAGTCCGGCGGTGTGCCGCCCTGCAACCCGCGCGCGCCGGCGCCGGCCTTTTTCCCGCCGCCGGTTGCGCCGTTGGGGTCCTGCCGCCCGGTTTGCTTGAGCGCGCCGGGCTCGTATTTCTCGGAAGTCAGTCGCGCCGGTGTCTTGCGCCCGTCCAGGCCGCGTGCCGTGTCACCTACCATCTGACCGCTGGACTGTCCGCGACGTCCGTCTCCGGAACGGCCGTTGATTTCGTTGGCGTTGGGAAGATCGTTGCCGGTCTTGCCCTTGGCCGAGAAGCTGCTGATCGGACCGTCGGATACGCCCCATCCGGCCTGATCAAGGTTGTCGCCGATCATGGAGCTTGCATCTTCGGAAGCCTGATCAAATTCGTCGGCCTTCTGAAGCAGGTCGCCGATCATGTCCTCCAATTTGTCAGGCAGCGGCATCTCCGGAATCTCCATTGGCTGCGTGCCCTTGAGCGGATCCTCCAGCACCCACCTGACGTTGTCCGGAGCATCAGGCATCCACACTTCCAAGTCCTCTTTCATTCTAGTCGCCAGGCCCGGCGCCGTATCTTCCCATGCGATTTCCATTTTAACCGCCTTGGGACGGTTGGTCATCGCCTCGATTTCCTCATACAGCCGCTTGGTGTCGGCGCGCAACCCGAAATCATCAATAAACCCGCTGGGAAGTTTCGCCAAATCGTCAATTGTTCCCTTTGTCCAGTCGGCCCACTTTTCCTGCATCACCTGCAGCGCATGCAGGCTGTCAGCGGAGGCGTCGGTGGTTTCATTAGTCCCGCGCTTGGGCATTTTTTCGAACCGGTTCGTTGCTGCCCGGGTTTCGTCTGACATGCGGTCAAGGTGGCTCAGCATATTGGTCAATACATCCACAATGGCTTTTTTGCCGAGCGGGTCATGCTTGCCAAGGCTGCGCAGTGCGCGCCGGGCCTCTGCGTCTTTCTGCAGGCGGGCGAGCAGTTCCTGTAGCGCCGTGATGATGCGGTCCATGACTGGCAGCGCCTGTTCGCGCGCTGCCGCACCGGGCGCGCTGATTACGGCGTCACGTCCGGTCTCACATAGCCGCACCGCCTCGGCCATCGGGCCTGCAGTCAGATGGTCGAGCGCCTGAACCACTGTTTCCAGCGGCAGCGGTCCGTGTTCCAGAGCGCGGGCCAGTTTGGCGCTCAGTATGCGGATTGTGATCTGGCGGCTGGCGAGCGGCGCGAAGGCCAGGCCCGCCGCCGTTTCCCCGCGATTCTGCTGCTGGAGCCGCAGAATCGTTTCAAGCGCAGTCAGCGTCTGCTCCAGCCTCAAGTCGGCGCCCGGTTCTGCTTCGTGGCTTTGGGTGACGACTACGGTAAAGGCGCGCGTTTCGCTGCGGCCCGGTCCGGTGAGCGTGTTGTGATCTTCGGCCACGGCCCAGACGTGTATCAGGTCGCCGGGTTTGGCAGCCAGCGCCGGCAGGGCCAGCGCCACGACTTCCCTGACTCGCGATGCGCCTGGCACGGGGTAACGGAAAACCGCCACGGTTTGCGGCTGCGCTGCGTCGTGGACTTTCGCCAGCAGCGTCGCTGAGGCCACGCCGAAATCGTCGTTAACCTCGATTGTCACGGGGATCGTCGCGCCAGCGTAGGCTTGCACATCGCGCCCGGGTTGCGAAATCGCCACGGCTGGCCGCTGATCGCGCTCGGGAAGCAGTTTGCGCCAGACCGGATCGCAGGTCTCGTAGCCGTCATTATCGGCCAGCATGATACGGTACCGCGCCTCGCCCGTCACGGCGGCGGCGCCCGCCGGGGCCGGCTTTTTGGCTTCTGCGCTCCATAGCCATACCGCGCCCTGCCATGCCTGATCCGCGTTGTTGGTAACGATGCGCGTAAGAGGCAGTGCGCCGGACAGGCCGCCTTCAAGCTGCAGCCACGCGGCCTTGAGGGGTTTTGTTGCGCAGATTTCGATCCGCACCTGCGACCCCGCAGGCGCATGGGCGCCGCCGTCGGGATCGCGAGACATCCGCACTTCACCGCCGGTGTAGTCCGGCAGCCGCACGCTGGCCGTCACACGCTGCACCCGCGGACGGGGCACAACCTCCACGCGATAGGTTCGCGAGCGCCCGTCACCGGCTTCCAGAAAATAGGTGAAGGAAGCGATAACGTTGGATTGCGCATGCTTGAAAATATTCCGCGCGTCGTGGCTGGCGGCTACTGTAGCGCTGCGTCCAGCCTGCCCGTCGGCGTTCCAGCGCCAGGTCGCCGTTTCCGGCGTCCGTCCCTCGACCGCAGCTTCGAGCTCCACTTGCGCGCCCTCCGGCACGCGTACATCGCCTGGCTTGACCGAACCAGGCACGATGCGTGTCGCGGCGTACGCCGGAATGTCCGCCCAGGGCGCCAGCATGCGGCCAGTGCCGTTGACGAGCCAGCCGGGCGCAACGATCGCGTAGAGCAAC